>JALZUL010000307.1 GCA_023301665.1 Ascidiaceihabitans sp. | reverse complement strand
ATCGCAGACATCGCCCGGTCCATCCCAGAACTTCTGAAAAACAATCAGGCATTACTAGATATAGCGTGTGAGGGCATTTCACCCCCTAGAATCTTCACGAATCCACCAAGAGAACGCCGATTGACTGAAAGCTTAGATCGTCTTTCGAACGCGACGAAGAGTCGGAAGGCGATAGGCCAATAGCCCCACAATCGCACACATATACAAAAGCGGCTCAAGCTGTATGCCCTTCGCGATCATTACATAATGTAACCCACCCAAAAGCGCGGCTATATAAGTCAGCTGGTGAAGCTTCTTCCACTTCAGGCCCAGACGTTTAACCGACCAATTGTTAGAAGTGATCGCAAGCGGAGCCATAACCAGAAATCCGACCATACCAATCGTAATGTATGGACGCTTGAGAATGTCCGCCCAAATCCGGCTTAAGACACCAATATCCAGAACCAACCAGACCAACAGATGCAAAGTAACATAGGTAAACGTCAACACGCCAATCGCACGACGGAATTTGATCAAGTTCAAACCAACCACGTTACGCAAAGGTGTAATAGCCAATCCAAAGATCATGAGCTGCAATGCCAATTCACCCAATTCGTGCTCAAGGGCTTTGATAGGCTCACGCCCAAGTCCACCAGTTTGCGCAAGGTACAAATATAAAGGCACTGGGATCAGCCCAATAAGATAGACAAGCCAAGTGGGAATTTTACGCATTGTTCGATTGAGTAAATCCATAACGCACCACCTTTTTCACATTACTACTACACATATAGAAAAAGGGGTCGAGCCATCTACGGCACAACCCCTCGTCATTTCGAACCGGCTTAGAAAAACTTGGCTAAATCCATGCCTTCGTAAAGACCAGCAACCTCGTCCTCATACCCGTTAAACTTCAGGGTCGGAATGCGTTGGTTAAACAAACCGCCACCAACAACACGTTCCGACGCTTGCGACCAACGCGGGTGGGACACCTCTGGGTTCACATTACTATAGAAACCGTATTCCCGCGCGTTGGCTTTGTTCCAGCTGGTGGGGGGCTCTTTATCTGTAAGTGTAATCTTCACAATCGACTTGATAGATTTAAAGCCATACTTCCACGGCACGACCAAACGCAAAGGTGCGCCATTCTGATTTGGAAGGTCCTTGCCGTAAATCCCCGTCGCCATCAGCGTCAGCGGATGCATCGCCTCATCTAGGCGAAGGCCTTCAACATACGGCCAATCAATAGAAGGGAAGCGTTGGCCTGACATTTCTTCAGGACGGTACAGCGTTTCAAAAGCCACGTATTTCGCGCCCTCTTGAACACCAGCAACCTCTAAGAAGTCCGCTAGTTCAAATCCGTTCCATGGTATCACCATCGACCATGCTTCCACACAACGGAACCGATAGATGCGCTCTTCGATCGTCATCGCGGCCTTGATGTCATCGATGTCATAGGTGCCAGGGTTATTCACCATGCCAGCAATCTCGACACTCCAAGGTGACGTGGTCAAAGCATGCGCATTGTTCACTGGATCAGACTTGCCGGTCCCGAACTCATAAAAGTTGTTGTACTGCGTGATGTCATCCCATGAATTGGGCACCAACTCTTCCGGCGCACCGGCAGCTTCTTGAGCAGAGGACGCCCCAGCAACGCCAGCCAAACCAAAACCTGCCGCAGCCCCGGCAATCAATTGACGACGGTTCATAAACGCACTGTGCGAGGTCACGTCACTGTGGCTCAGTGTATTGGTCCAACGATTGGCCATTATGGAAGGCTCCTTTGATGCTTTTGAGCTTTATGACTTAAACTTAAGCTCAGATCACGCCATTCCATCACTCTTCACGCAGAGTTTTGAGAGTTGTAACAATTCATCACAAAGCGGGCGCACGGGCCGCTTTGCTCAAAAGGCGCTTACTGTTGCGACAAAATCATCGCTCGTATTTTTACTGCTTTCTCAAAATGATCGAGGTGATGGGTTTCAATCCACCACCTCGCAGCTTCCATCAAAAGGGCCGGATCATCGTTCTTGTTCTTAAAGAACGCATAAAAGGACAAACCTACATTCTCACCCTTTTGAGCAATCTTTGCGTCACAAACCGAAATAGCCTTTTGCCTTAAACTTTGCCGCATCCCCTTATTCAGCTGGCGGCAATGCGCTTGGGAAAAGCTCGTTCATGGGCACAGAGCGCCCAGTGTCTTGCATCAAACGCACGTGGCGACGGCGCAAAAGACGTGGCTCAGCAACACCTACAGAGTGGGCGATGGTTTCGACTTCATGAATAATGTCAGTCGCATACCGCTCAACGCGCTTATACTTATCACGCACCACCAAGCCTTTTTGGAAACGCGGATCGTGGGTCGTGATCCCAGTCGGACAGGTGTTCTTGTTACACTTAAGCGCCTGAATGCACCCAAGGCTAAACATGAAGCCACGTGCAGAGGTTACAAAATCAGCACCGGCGGCCAAAGCCCACGCAATATCACCCGGGTTCACTAACTTGCCGCTGGCCACCAAACGCACACGATCGGTAAGGCCTGCTTTGTCGCGGATCGTCGCAACCAAAGGCAGCGCCTCTCGGATAGACATGCCAACCAAATCGATCAAAGGCATCGGGGCCGCACCAGTCCCACCTTCACCGCCATCGATAGTGATAAAGTCAGGCGCACTTTCAGCGCCACGCGCAACAATCCGGTCAAACAGGTCTTGAATAACGCTTTCAGCACCGACCACAATCTTAACACCAACCGGCTTGCCCGTGACCTCGCGAATGCGGCCGATCAATGTGAGCAAATCATCCCAGTCATCGACTTCAGCGTGGCGGTTTGGGGATATCCCGTCTTGACCAACCTTTAAACCACGGATCTTGGCAATCTCAGGCGTCACTTTTTCGCCAGGGAGAATACCGCCCTTACCGGGTTTCGCACCTTGCGCCATCTTCAACTCGAACATGCGCACAGTCTCATGCGCGGCAACTTCGCGCAGCTTGTCATCGCTCAGTTTGCCCTCTTCATCACGCACACCAAACTTAGCCGTGCCGATTTGGAACACAACATCGCATCCGCCCTCTAGATGAAACGGGCTTAAACCACCCTCGCCTGTGTTCATCCAAACGCCTGCCTTCTTGGCACCACGGCTCAATGCTTGGACCGCAGGTTTGGAAATCGCACCATAGCTCATGCCTGAAATATTAAAGAACGACTTAGCCATAAATGGGGTCCGGGCGCTTGCCCCGATCACCATCGGCTCAGTGCATGCGAATTGATCATCCAAAGGCGGAAAAGGCGCATTGGCAAAAATCGGAGTACCCGGGACATTCAGGTTACGCGTAGAACCAAAAGCGACCGTATTGCCATGGCCTTCGCTCGCTCGTTTCACCCACTCACGCTGCGCACGGTTAAACGGCAGTTCTTCGCGGTCCATCGCAAAGAAATACTGGCGGAAAAATTCACCTAATGTCGAAAACAAGTGACGGAAACGTCCCAAAACCGGATAGTTCCGGCGAATGGCATCTTCAGTTTGAAATCGGTCGATCGCAAACAAAACAATTACCACAAAAAGAACCGTGCCAATGACGCCCACAAAAGCAAACGCCAAAAACTGTAACACCGACATAGCAAAACCCACAGGTTATCTCCTTTTTAATTTCGCGCATAATGCGATGGCAACAACGCAAGGCACAAGTGCCACCTTATTCACATTGCAGGTAGACCACTGAAATAACTAGAGCCCTAAAAGATCGGGCAGTTTGCGCATATCCACAAACGTTGTAACGCAGTAAGGTTTCAGCAATTCCGCATCTGTTTCACCACTATATCCAAAACACCGCATTTCGGCAGCAACCGCAGCCCGTGCCCCTGTCGGACTATCCTCAACGACGACACAGTCACTTGGGTTAATCCCCGCAAGCTTCGCCGCCTTAAGATAAACATCAGGTGCCGGCTTTGGCGCTGCGCAGTCATAAGACGAATAAACACGCCCCTTCAAACGATCCCACAAACCAATGCGATTGAGCGTGATCTCCATCTTGCGCATCGGGCCATTTGAGCCAACGGCGTATACAATGCCCGCGCGATCCAACTGATCTAACATCTCTGAGACATACGGGATCGCCTCGACAGTCTCTCCCAAAACGTCGAACATCTCAGCGTACATGGCGTCCAACCAATCATCAGGCAAATCCGCCCCCATTTCGCGGGCCGTCTTCATAACACCGGCCATGGTGCCCCCAACAAATTTTGTCACCAATTCTTCCGTGGAAAGTTTCAAACTATGGCGGGCCAAGTTTTTCTGCAAAACGCCTGTCACCAAGGCCTCGCTGTCCACCAACACACCGTCGCAATCAAAGATAACCATCTTAGGAGTCATAAAGCACCATCATCAAATCAAATGTTAAAATGTAGAAGGCTGGACACAATGGCCCAGCCTCACAAGCTTCTCTATCTATCTCGGCCTAATGTACAGTTGCCTCATCCGGCGTGCTCCGGTTTGAGGCACTGACCCGATCACCGATCAGCAACCCATCGGCACCTGCGCTGACTTGGACCACAGAACCATCAGCAATATCACCCGCCAACAGCATCTCTGCCAAATTGTTTTGCAACGCGCTTTGGATAACGCGCTTTAATGGGCGCGCACCAAAGACGGGGTCATACCCTTCGTCCGCCAACCATTTCAAAGCACCGTCATCAAGATCAAGCGTGATCTTGCGGTCCGCCAATCGTTTCAACAAACGCGCCATCTGGATTTTGACAATCCCGTCCATGTCCGCACGGTTCAAGCGATCAAAGATGATCGTCTCATCCAAACGGTTCAAAAACTCGGGCCGGAAATGCGCGCGCACCGCGTCCATCACATCACGCTTGGCATCCGCCACATCCGAGCCTTCTGGCAACATGCTCAACGCCTGCGCCCCTAGGTTCGACGTCAAAATGATCAACGTCTGTTTGAAATCAACCGTACGCCCCTGACCATCAGTCAGGACCCCATCATCCAAAACCTGCAACAGAATGTTGAACACATCAGGATGCGCCTTTTCGACCTCGTCAAAAAGCACCACTTGATAAGGGCGACGGCGTACCGCTTCGGTCAAAACGCCACCCTCATCATATCCCACATAACCCGGAGGGGCCCCGATCAAACGCGAAACCGCGTGTTTCTCCATGAATTCAGACATATCGATACGCACCATCGCGTTGTCATCATCAAACAAGAACTCAGCAACCGCTTTGGTCAGCTCTGTTTTACCCACACCCGTTGGGCCAAGGAACAAGAACGAGCCAAGCGGTCTGTTCTCATCATTCAGCCCAGCGCGCGCACGGCGCACCGCATTGGATAGGGCATGCACTGCCGAGGATTGCCCGATGACGCGACCATGTAAATGATCCTCCATTCGCAGCAGTTTTTCGCGATCGCCTTCCAACATCTTAGCCGTCGGAATACCGGTCCAGCGCTCGACCACACTCGCAATCTGCTCAGCGCGCACAGCTTCAGCCACCATGGTTTCAGATTCAGCCCCTTCAGCCTCACCCAATTTGCGCTCTAGCTCAGGAATAACCCCATAAGACAGCTCACCCGCCTTGCCCAAATTGCCATCGCGCTTGGCGATTTCCAACTCTGCACGAGCGCGATCAAGCAACTCTTTCAAATCACGCGCACCAGCCATTTTATCACGCTCGGATTGCCATTGCGCCGTCAACTCAGCACTGCGCTCTTGCAGCTCAGCCAAATCTTTTTCCAACGCTTCAAGACGATCCTTGGAACCAGCGTCATCTTCCAAACGCAATGCCTGTTCTTCGATCTGCTTTTGCATGATGTCACGATCAAGCGCATCCAGTTCTTCTGGCTTGCTGTCGACTTCCATACGCAAACGGCTCGCCGCCTCGTCCATCAAATCGATGGCTTTGTCCGGCAGAAAACGATCCGTAATATAGCGATTGCTCAAGGTCGCCGCAGCCACCAACGCGCCATCCGAAATGCGCACACCGTGATGTAGCTCATACTTTTCCTTGATCCCTCGCAGGATCGAAATCGTGTCTGTCACCGTCGGCTCCGCAATCGTGACGGGCTGGAACCGGCGGGCAAGTGCGGCATCTTTCTCAACGTATTTGCGGTACTCATCCAACGTGGTCGCCCCAATGCAATGCAACTCACCGCGCGCCAAAGCAGGCTTAATCAGGTTCGCCGCATCCATCGCGCCGTCCCCTTTACCTGCACCAACAAGCGTGTGCATTTCATCGATAAACAAAACCACTTGGCCAGCGGCTTGCGTCACTTCCGTCAGAACCGCTTTAAGGCGTTCCTCAAAATCACCGCGATACTTTGCACCGGCGATCAAAGCCCCCATATCCAAAGACAACAAACGTTTGCCACGTAAGGATTCAGGCACATCGCCATTGATAATACGCAACGCCAATCCTTCGGCGATTGCGGTCTTACCGACCCCGGGTTCTCCGATCAAAACTGGATTGTTCTTGGTACGCCGGCTTAGAACCTGCATGGCGCGACGGATTTCTTCATCCCGACCAATGATAGGGTCAATCTTGCCTTCTTCAGCCCGCGCAGTCAGGTCTTGGGCGTATTTCTTTAACGCCTCATA
>JALZUL010000306.1 GCA_023301665.1 Ascidiaceihabitans sp. | reverse complement strand
CCTTGGCATCGCTATGGCCGCTATCATCTCGGGTCAATCCGAAGGGTTTTCGGACATGGCCCTACCGTCCGCCGCCTATGGTATTTTGATGTATTTTATCGCCGCACCCTTCGTGGTTTGGTATCGCAGAACGTGAGGAAATCGTTATGGATCAAGCAGATGCAATCGTTGTGGGCGGTGGGCTTTCTGGCCTGACAGCTGCCGCTGAACTGGCGGATCGCGGTAAATCGGTCATCGTTTTAGATCAGGAACCTCGCGGCTTTTTGGGCGGGCAAGCCTTTTGGTCCTTGGGCGGCCTGTTCATGATCGACACCCCGGAACAGCGCCGTATGGGGATCAAAGACAGCCCCGAACTTGCGATGCGTGACTGGATGGGGTCCGCGCAATTTGACCGCCCCGAAGACGCAATGCCGCGCAAATGGGCCGAAGCCTATCTGGACTTTGCAGCGGGCGATATGCGCCCGTGGCTGCACCAAATGGGGCTGCGTTGGTTCCCTGTTGTTGGGTGGGCTGAACGGGGTGGTTCCTATGGCGACGACCATGGTAATTCTGTACCGCGTTTTCACCTGACATGGGGCACTGGTGAGGGCATCATCGAACACTTTGTCCGCCGTTGCCTTGAGCATGAAAAGGCAGGTTTAATCACATTTAAATTCCGTCACCAAGTCGACAGAATTGAGATGGAGAACGGCGCAGCAAAAGGTGTTTCAGGAACCATTCTGGCCGAGGATACAGCCCTTCGTGGACAAAAGACCAATCGCGATGCGGTCGGTGATTTTTCCCTTAAATCCCCGTCGGTTATCGTCACGTCAGGTGGCATTGGCGGCAACTTTGAGATGGTGCGAAAGGCATGGCCAACCGATCGTTTGGGCCCTGCCCCCAAAGAGATGATCGCGGGTGTCCCTGCACATGTGGATGGTCGCATGATCGCGATCTCTGAGGACGCGGGCGGCAACGTCATCAATGGTGACCGCATGTGGCATTACACTGAAGGTGTTAAGAACTGGGATCCGATCTGGCCGGCACACGGCATTCGGATTTTGCCTGGCCCCTCATCCATGTGGTTTGATGCGACGGGCAAGCGCTTTGCGCCGCCCAATTTTCCCGGTTTTGACAGCATGACAACGCTGCGCGAAATCTTAGCTACAGGCTATGACTACAGCTGGTTTGTTTTGTCGCAAAAGATCATCGAAAAAGAGTTTGCGCTTTCCGGCTCAGAGCAGAACCCTGATTTGACATCCGGTAAGTGGCTGGAGGTGATAAAGGCGCGTGTTTTGTCGGGCGGCGGTGCCCCTAAACCTGTGCAAGCCTTTATGGAAAAGGGCGAGAATTTTGTTGTTGCACAAACACTTGAAGAGCTTGTTGCCGGTATGAACAAGATCGGGGATGGTGATCTGATTGATCTTGAAAACCTGCGCAGCCAGCTGCTCGCGCGCGATGGACAGATGGACAACAACTTTACCAAAGACGCCCAAGTTATGGCCATTCATGCGGCGCGCAATTACAAGGGTGATCGCCTGATTAGAACCGCCAAACCGCACAAGATTTTGGACCCTAAAAACGGTCCATTGATTGCCGTGAAACTCAACATCCTGACCCGCAAAACACTGGGTGGTTTGCACACGGATTTAGACAGCCGGATGATTGGCGCTGACGGAAATGTAGTGCAAGGATTGTTTGCCGCAGGAGAGGTCGCAGGCTTTGGCGGCGGTGGCTATCACGGCTACAACGCGCTTGAGGGGACGTTCCTTGGCGGGTGCATTTTCTCGGGCCGGAATGCGGGGCGTTCTAAGTCTATCGCTTAGAAAAATGCGGCGGGGTTAACCCGCCGTACGCAGACTATTTCAAGCTAAAATGTACAAATCACAGGGGCGAATTGTACAATTTTCATCCAGCCAAAAACCGACAAAACACTGTCTCGGTACCGAATTGTACATTTGGCATAGGCGATATGTACAAAATGGCCTCTTCCCTCAAAGTTACGAAGTGTTAACCATCTTGCTTGGTTAACCTTTGCGCGGGGAGGTTAACTATTTGTTTAGCGTTTGGGCTTTCTGGCTTCTTCCATCGCCTTCACAGCCGCTTTTTCTTCTTTGGTCATCTTGTTGCCCCAGCTGTTGTTGCTGATGCCCAAGTCGCTTGGCATAGGTTTGGTTTTACCCACATTCACCTTGCCGCCTTTTTCCAAGAATTGCTTGATCAGCTCTTCATCAGTGGTTTCTTTGATAACTTGCTTCATAGTGTCGGACCTCTTTTTAGAAACGCGAGACGGTATCTGAACATTAGGAGAGTATCGTTGGGACTCACAAGGGCCAAAGGAAAGGAATGACCAATGAGGCCAGAATACCAACACTGAGGTTCAATGGAATACCCACGCGCATAAAGTCTGTGAATTTATATCCACCCGGGCCATAGACCAGCATGTTGGTCTGATAGCCAATGGGGGTGGCGAAACTGGCGGAGGCCGCGACCATAACCGCAACCACGAGTGGGCGTGGATCAACACCAAGCGCCGAGGCCAATCCGATGGCGATTGGGGTCACGACAACCGCAACTGCGTTGTTGCTGACGAGTTCGGTTAGGACTGATGTCAAAAGGTAAATCGCCCAGACAATAAGGAACGGTGGCAAAGAGCCCAGCGCCGGTGCAATTGCATTGACGATTAAGGCCACGGCACCTGAGGCCTCAAGGGCAGCCCCAATGGCCAGCATCGAAAAGATCAGAGCAAGCAGACGGCCGTCGATGAACGAGAACGCCTCTTCCGCGTCAATACAGCGGGTGATCAAAACCACGGACACCGCCAAGATCGACAGTAAGAAGATCGGCGCGACACCGATGGCCGCCAAGATCACCAAACCGATCAAGGCCACCAAAACAATTGGCGCATGGCCACGGCGGAAAGCGCGTGCTGTGGGTTTGGTCACATCAACCATATCCATATCGTTAGACAGGCGTTGAATATCTGCAGGTGCCCCTTCGAGAAGCAGGGTATCACCGATCTTGATCACCAAATCATCGAGCTGGCTGCCGATGTTTTGATTTCGCCGGTGCACAGCAAGGGGGTAAACCGCGTAGCGACGACGCAAACGCATCGCGCCAAGAGAGCGCCCAACCATTTTACATCCGGGTGTGATCAGCGCTTCGACGGTTGTGGTTTCAACCGCGGAAACTTGATCAACCCGTTTGAGTTCTTTGTTGCGCTGAAGGGACAGCAGCTCGGTGATTTGCGTGCGCAAAACAACACGGTCGCCCACAGCTAAAACGACGTCTTTTAGGTTGCGGCGCAGCGAGATGTCGCCGCGCACAACATCGACCAAACGCACGCCTTCACGTTTGAACAATTGGACGCCTGTGACTTCACGACCGATCAAGTTGGATTCCGGCGGAATGATCGCTTCGGTAAAGAATTTCATCCGTGAGCGATCTGTCAGCAAATCCGCCATGCTTTCCCGGTCAGGCAGCAAAGACGGCGCGATGAAGCGCAGATAGATCATACCCCAAACGACAAGGATCACGCCAAGCGGCGTCACCTCGAAAATTGTAAATGCCTCGAGGCCTTGCGCCCGCGCCACACCATCCACAAGCAGGTTGGTCGAGGTCCCGATCAATGTCAGCGTACCGCCAAGGATCGCGGCATAACTGAGGGGGATCAACATCTTAGACGATGCAATGCCCATCGTTTTGGCGAGCTGAATAAAGACTGGGATCATCACCACAACAACAGGAGTGTTGGACACGATGGCAGAAGACAGCACGACAAACCCCATCAACATCACAATCGCAAGCGCCGGATTTGTGCGCGCCACGCGGTCCGCCTGCCCTGTAAACGCCTCAAGCGCACCGGTGCGCACCAGCGCGCCCATGATGATAAACATCGCAGCAATGGTCCAAGGTGCGGGATTGGACAAAACCTTTAACGCGTCCTCGTAAGGGAGCACCCCAAGCCCCAACATCACCGCCGCGCCACTGATCGCAACGACTTCGGTGGGGTATGTTTCACGCAGAAAGAGGATGAACATCACAACAACAACCCCAAGCGTTATGAGTGCGCTGCTTGTTTGCGAAAGCTCTAGAAATGCCATTGGCCTGCCCTGCGTTTGAACCCCATAAGATCGGTGGGGCTGGTGATGATTGCACATTACTTTGATGTATTGTTTGTGCTCGTGCAAGCGTTTCACATTTTGCGTTTTCAATCAGCAGGACGGAACAAAAACTCTGTTCCACCCATCACTTTTTGAAAATGCGTTGAGCTACCCAGTTGGGCCAGCCTGCGCGAGTAACCCGCCTTGACGTACCATTTCGATACGCGTGGCTTTGCCGGTTTTATCATCGGTTTCGATATAGACGCCCGAGAGGGTTGCATCACCGTTTGCAGGCGTGAACCGGTCCTTGGGCATGCCTGTGATAAAGCGACGGATCGGTTCGTTTTTCTCCATCCCGATCACGGAATTATAATCCCCGCACATGCCAGCATCGGTCAGGTAAGCCGTGCCTCTGGGCAGGATCATGGCGTCGCCAGTTGGAACATGTGTGTGCGTCCCAACCACGA
>JALZUL010000305.1 GCA_023301665.1 Ascidiaceihabitans sp. | reverse complement strand
AACAATGTTGATTTTCCGGCACCGTTCGGTCCGATGATCGCATGTCGCTCATTCCGGCCTATGGAGAGATCGACGCCTCGAATGATCTCGGTCTTCCCAAAGCTTTTACTCAACCCTTTGAGTTCTAATGCCGCCGTCATGATACACCTCCGGTCACCGTGTTGGCAGAGGGGGTGTTGGCCTCGTGCCATGTTTCCACCAACTCAGGAGCGTTGCGTTTGGTAATAAACAGCGCTGTGACGGTCACTGCGGCCGCTATGATCCAAGGCAGTGCGGTATGGTTATCAAAAGTGGTCCAGAACAATGTCATCTCGTGATCCCCCAAAGCCGCATGGCGGTAATGAAAGATCATCTCGATCAACGCGGAAAGTCCTAAAATTCCGATCAAGCCGGGTATAAGCGTTTTCAAATAAGGTTTGATCAGTTTTTTCTGATTGCCAAAGCGAAACACGGGCACGTGCATCATCAACAAACCCGCCAATCCGCCGGGAAAATACATCACCGTCGCCAAGAACAAGGCACCCGCGTAAAACGCCCACAGCTCGGTCTCGAGTGACAAAACCGTCTGTAACAGAGTAAAGGCAATCGCCCCGATAATAGGCCCAAAAAAGAACCCGACACCGCCCAAGAAGGTGATCAATAAGATCACACCAGAAGAGGATGCGTTTAGGTTTTCCTCAGTCAGGATTTCATAATTGATGGCAAATAGCCCCCCTGCAATTCCACAAAAGAAACCCGATGCCATAAAGCTGTAAAACCGGACCCAGCGGGATGAATACCCCAGAAATTGCGCGCGCTCTGGGTTGTCGCGCACCGCATTTGCCATGCGCCCAACGGGCGTCATCGAAAACAAGTACATCATGAATGCCGAGAGCATGAGCCAGAATGAAATAAGGTAATAGACTTCGATCTGTTTTAGGAACTCGATACCAAAGAAAGGGAGACCATAGGTGCGATCCCCCGAGATCCCCTCTTCGCCGCCAAAGAATGCGACGATGATGACGGAACACGCCGCGATCAATTCCCCCACGCCCAGCGAGATCATTGCAAACCGCGTCCCTGCCCCACTTGTGGAAAACGCGCCGATCAACATGGCAAACCCCATCCCGAACAAGCCACCAAATAACGGAAGCACCGGCAAAGGTAAGGCAAGGCCAAAATCCTCAACATAATTCATGATGTGCATGCAAAAGAAGCCGCCCATACCCATGTAAACCGCGTGGCCAAAGGACAGCATGCCACCCTGCCCTAGCAACATGTTATAAGCCAACGCAAAGATCACGGTGATCCACATTTGGTTCATGATCGTGATGGATGAGTTGTTGTTGAAGATTGCAGGCAAGATCAACAACAAGATGGCCCCCACAAGCCAGGGCGCGACCATGTATAAAGACAACCCAGCCGTGCGGCTCGAAAGGACGGGCGCGTTAGATGAACTGCTCATGCGTCACGGTTCCCCAGCAAGCCATAAGGGCGGAAAATTAGGATCAGAACCATCAGGATATAGGGCAAAATATCGGCAATTTGCGGACTGGTTACCGTCCAAAGGTCACGAAAGATATTATCATCCAAATTGTCAGGTGTGGCGATCCCCAGCCCATTCAGGATATCTGACATCGCTATGTTATAGGATTTTGCAAAGGTGGTGATCCAACCAATCAACAACGAAGCGATCAACGCCCCCCACAACGATCCAAGTCCGCCAATCACGATGGTTACAAATACGATGGATCCAAGGACAAACGCCATGCCCGGGAATGTGCCAAGCACCGGACCGGCAATCACGCCAGCAACACCAGCAAGCGCGGTTCCGACACCAAAGACACCCATGAATATGAGCGGCACATTGTGCCCTAAAGCCTCAACCGTTTTGGGATAACTGAGAGCCGCCTGAATGATCATACCAACGCGGGTCTTGGTTAGGACATATAACAGCCCCATGAAGATCGCGATCGAGATGAAAATCATAAATATTTTATAAGCTGGGATCGAGTTTCCGGCGATCGAAAAAGCGGTGAATTGTAAAACTTCTGGGATATTGTAGGGCATTTGGTTCTTGCCCCACAGAAATTGCACCAGCTCTTCGATCAACAGTGCCAAACCAAAGGTAAAGATAAGTTCCGGCACGTGTCCGTATTGGTGAACGCGTCTTAAGCCATACCGCTCAACCCCAGCTCCTAAAACGCCAACAACAATGGGCGCAATGAGCAAACCCATCCAAAATCCAAGTGCAAGGCTGATTTGAAAGGCAAAATATGCCCCCAGCATGTAAAAACTGGCATGTGCAAAGTTCAAAACGCCCATCATCGAAAAGATCAACGTGAGGCCCGCGGAAAGCATAAACAACAGCAATCCGGTGACCAGCCCATCGATTATGTTGACGAGTATAAGTTCCATCAGTCCCCCCTTGAGGCGTGGATGTTAATGTCGCAAAATTTAGAAGTGTTGGCCCGCTGCCCTTGCGGTGCGACAGGCCAACATATGATGGATTTATGGCCGCTGCATTTTACAGCTAGACGGCGCATTGGCTGACGCCATTTCGATGGTCTTGATCGTTTTTACGCCGAAATCGGACCCATCGTAGGCGAATGTAATGCCTTCGTCGGTGTGCTCATTGATGTGTACGTTTTGGATCGCTTGATGATCATTTTCACGCATAAACACTTGGCCACCCCAGAGTGAATCATAGGTCATTCCCTCAAGTGCGTATGCGACTTTGACAACATCATCAGCCGTGCCCGCAGCATTGATAGCCTCGGCCAACATCCCAATCGTGTTCGTGATACGCGATTGATCTACGTTGCCATCTGGGTATTTCGCCTTGAAGGCATTGTAATACGTGGCCGCTGCGTCACTTGCGGGCGGATTAATCTGTCCTTCGCTCACCAAGCGGATCGTGCCCTTACCGGTTTCGCCAAAGGCCGCTGTAATTCCAGAGCCCGCGGCGTAGTAGGTATAGATTGGTCCCGTGTAGCCGTTTTCGATAATCGATTTACCGAGGCCTAACATGTCCGCACCCCAGTTGCCCGTGATAACAGCCTGAGCGCCCGACGCGATGATTTTGCGCGAATATGGGGTAAAGTCTTTTACCTTGCCGATCGGGTGCAGCTCATCCCCTACGATTTCAATTTCGGGGCCTTTTTCACCTAAGAAACGGTTTGCAGCGGCAGAAACGGCTTTGCCAAAGGAATAGTCTTGGCCGATGATGTAAACTTTGGTGATCTCTTCGTTCGCAACAATAGCGTCGGTCAGGGCGTCCATTTTAATGTCCGCATTCGCATCAAACCTAAAGTGCCAGAAATTACATTTGTCGTTTGTCAGAGCAGGATCCACCGCCGCATAATTCAAGAACAAAACACGCGACTCTGGATTGCGGCGGTTATGTTTGTTGATGGCTTCCGTCAAAGCATTTGCAACGCCTGAACTATTGCCTTGTACGATGTAACGCACGCCTTGATCGATCGCGACTTGCAACTGGATCAGCGACTCTTTCGGGCTGATTTTGTTGTCAAATCCGATGACTTCGAACGTATCGCCGTCAAGAACCCCACCCTTGTCGTTGACGATATAGTCGGCTGCAAATTCGAATTGGTGAAGTCCATTTGTCCCTGTACTGGCAAATGGACCGGACAGCGGGTCAATGAAAGCGATCTTGATGTTGTCGGCCATTACTGCGGCAGAGCTGACGGTCAAGGCCAGTGCTGCACCAACGCCAAGCTTAATGGAATTGCGCATTTTAGTTCCTCCCTAGAACATGATCCGACATACATAAATGAACATTCACTGTTGCCGGTTAAGGGTAGGCTCGCACAGATGCGGTATAAGTCAAGCTTTTGAAATCTGCGCGAAATTGCGTAATCCCCCAGAAACAAAGAGATTTTCCAAACGTGTGCGCTGCGCCGCAGCGATGCCTCACGCCACCCAAATACCAGTATTGGGTGAATCTTGATCGCCGTAGATTACTCAAATTGATAGAGAAAATCGGGGCGTATAAAAACGCGCGATAAAACTAATTTTCAATTCGAGGGTTCATATACTAGAATTGCTGCGCTGCAGTGGGAGTTGAAAACGGAATTCCAAAAACCGTTTACCCCAAAAGTGACGCTAGGGAATGTGGCTTAAGCAAAGTGGTTCATCGTGTTCAGCAAGTGCGCGCAAGGAAACCGCAGTGCGGAATAGAATTCCATTATCAGAATCGATTCTCATTTGTATTTGGATCAAGACCTCGTAAGCGAGATCATCCCGAACCAGATAGCTTAGCTGCTGCGTTCAAAAGCAACTTGGCATAGGTGTTTTCCAACTGCTTTTTCTTTACGTGAAACGACGGCCCTCCGACGTTTAAGCCAAATACACGTCCACCACCCAAAGATCGCACAGGCACTGCAATCCCGTTCACGTCTGGACGCCATTCACCATAACTGTGGCAATATCCGTTGGTTTCATATTGCGCCAAAGCCTCTGTAAAATTGGCCCGTCGTAGCGCGTCCCCGTCTGGATCGCTTTGGCTGGCCTGCTCAAAGACTGCCTCACGATCATCCTCTCGCAAACCGACCAAGATCGCGCGACCGATCGCTGAACGAAACACTGGCAGTCGCACGCCGACCGACAGGGAAAGCGACACATTTTCAAGCGACCGCTCGACTGCGACATAAACCACATCGCTTTGATGGCGCTCACCCAACGCGACGGTGATATAAGTGTTGGGGCCTCGGCTTAAGTCGCGCATAACCTCACGCGCGCGGTCCGTCATATCGATCGAAGACAAGACCCCAAAGCCAAGCTTTAGGGTCTTGTC
>JALZUL010000304.1 GCA_023301665.1 Ascidiaceihabitans sp. | reverse complement strand
CTTCCCTACGGAGCAGCCACGCCCACTCGCATTGATGTCCAATTTCGCGTCGTTGCCCTGCAGCCCCCGCCAAAGGGGTCAATTCAGGTGTCAGGAACTCGGCGATACTGCCGCTGCAGTCATCCATGAAATGATTAAGCGCCACGGCGCGCAGACTTGCGGCACGGCTGAGCCAAACGGCGTCTTGCGTCATGCGAAACGCTTGTAAGCAGGCCTCGTAAAGGTGCATATGCGGGTTCTGTGCAGGCCCAGAGATCACACCGCTATCGTCGTTCAGCAAAAGGCCGGTCGTGGTATCCGTCAGGCTTGCTTGCAGAGCGCCCCAGCATTCCTCGATCAACGTCTCGACCTGAGAGGATGGAGAAATTTTGTTCCACGTCACAAACCCAAGAATGACAAAAGTTTGGTCGTAGCTGCGCGCGATTTCATCATCGGGATTGCCTGTTGGCGTTGCGTCCCGATTGGCTTTGCAGCGGTACATGCCTTTGGATTTCTGGAACAGCTTCACAAACGCGGCCTGCGCGCGCGCGGCTTCGATCCAAGCAGGATCACCTGTTTCGAGCGCCGCATGAGACAGGGTGAACAGTGTGCGTGCTTGTGCGAGAAGCGTCTTACCAGACGTCAGATCAGGCGCCCCATTGACATCAAGCGTGTCGAAGACGCCATTTTCGCCGTCTTGGACACGCGTGATCCAATCGCTAAAGAACGTGTTCCAAAACCACTCAGACCAATATTGCGCGTCTTTTGTCATATCTTGGCCTTATCTTAATAGGCGAAGCGCGCCGGAGCACGCTTCGTTTTTTGTATTTTAGGTGTTGAACAAGAAGTGCAAAACATCGCCATCTTTGACGATATAGCTTTTGCCTTCTGCGCGCATTTTGCCGGCTTCTTTTGACGGGCCTTCACCGCCCAATTCAACGAAATCGGCATAGGCGATGGTTTCGGCGCGAATGAAGCCTTTTTCGAAATCGCCGTGAATAACGCCAGCCGCTTTCGGGGCGGATGTGCCCGCAGGCACGGTCCATGCGCGGGCTTCTTTTGGTCCAACGGTAAAGTAGGTTTCGAGCTCTAACAGCGCGTAACCTGCGCGAATGAGACGGTCGAGGCCCGCTTCGGTCAGGCCCATTTCCTCAAGGAACATTACGGCTTCGTCTGGTTCGAGCTGGCTGATTTCTTCTTCGATTTGAGCTGAGATGATAACAGCGCTGTTGCCTTGGGTCGCGGCCATTTCAGCAACGGCTGCGGCGTGGGCGTTGCCCTCTGCCGCTTCGGATTCACCAACGTTGCAGACATAAAGCACTGGCTTTGAGGTCAGCAGTTGTAGCATTTGCCACTGTTTTTCATCGTCTTCGTCGATTTCAAGCACACGTGCAGGGCGGCCGTTTTCCAGCTCTTGCAAGGCCATCTTCATCAGGCGCTCTTGATCGACAGCCTCTTTATCGCCGCCGCGCACCTTACGGCTCACATTTTGCAGGCGCTTTTCGATGGATTCGATATCGGCGAGCATCAGCTCAGTCTCAATGGTTTCTGCGTCCGCCACCGGATCAACGCGCCCCTCAACGTGGGTCACATCGCCGTCTTCAAAGCAGCGCACCACGTGGGCGACTGCGTCGACTTCACGGATGTTGGCAAGGAATTGGTTTCCAAGGCCTTCGCCCTTTGAGGCCCCTTTGACCAAACCGGCGATGTCTACAAAGGTCATGCGTGTCGGGATGATCGATTTGGAGCTTGCGATGGCTGCCAATTTATCAAGCCGCGCATCAGGCACGCCCACTTCGCCCACGTTGGGCTCAATGGTACAGAACGGGAAGTTTGCAGCCTGCGCAGCAGCTGTTTTGGTCAAAGCGTTGAAAAGCGTTGATTTGCCTACGTTTGGCAAGCCGACGATGCCCATTTTGAAACCCATGATGTTCTCCTGCGCGTTTAAAAGACTGGTTTTGGCCGCTTCTAGTGTTGAAGTGGGTGTGGTGCAAGCACCGCGGTGTTTGTTGTGCTGGCTGTTTGGGGATTTGTTTGTTGCTCTATTGCGATTGATTTCCTTGTTCAGAATTGGCATTGCAGATGGACCACAGCGCAAAGGCTTTCACTATGACCCGTATCGATGCAAAATTTGCTGAACTTTCCGCCGCCAACAAGAAGGCGTTTGTGTCTTATGTGATGGCAGGTGATCCGGATTTTGACACCTCACTTGAGATCGTAAAGGGTTTGCCCGGCGCTGGTGTAGACATCATCGAGCTTGGTGTTCCGTTCACGGACCCGATGGCGGATGGTCCGACCATTCAATTGGCTGGTCAGCGTTCTTTGGAGGGTGGCATGACACTGTCGCGCACATTGGAGTTGGCAGCTAAGTTTCGCGAAGGCGATGATACCACCCCGATCGTTTTGATGGGCTACTACAATCCGATTTATAGCCGCGGGGTCGATAAATTCTTGGCGGATGCCAAGGCGGCCGGCATCGACGGTTTGATTGTTGTGGATTTGCCGCCTGAGGAAGACAGCGAATTGTGCATTCCGGCGCAAGCGGCTGGCTTGAACTTTATCCGTCTTGCGACGCCAACCACGGATGCGGCCCGCCTGCCCCGTGTTTTGCAGAACACTTCGGGGTTTGTTTATTACGTGTCGATCAACGGAATCACGGGTGCTGCGGAAGCGCAAGCGACCAACGTTGGTCCTGAGGTTGCCCGTATCAAGGATGCCTCTGGTCTGCC
>JALZUL010000303.1 GCA_023301665.1 Ascidiaceihabitans sp. | reverse complement strand
ATCAATCGTAAAGTTGGTTAACCTGTCGAAGGATACATTATGAAGAGCGTAGCAATTGTCATCGCCGTGGGTTTTTCTTTGTTCAAGGTCGCACCTGTGTTTGCTGATAACGTTGACTGCACGATTGAGATCGAACCTGTCGTGTCGCTTGAGATTGGTAGTCGATACACCAAAGAAAGCACGACACGATCGGATATAGATCCAGTCAGCAACGCTGCTGTGAATGCAGCGTTGCGGCCGATAGATGATTTTATACGCTCATTGACCCGCGATGCGAATAAAGTCTTGCGCGGTGGTGAAAATCAGGCGGCATTGGCTGATTGCGTTGTGGCGCAGATCGCAGCATGGGCGAAGGCCGATGCGTTTTCGGACCTCAACACGTTCACCGCCAATTTGACAATTGGTGGTAGATTAGCAGGTTTCGCACTGGCGTATAAACAGGTCGCGCCTTTTGCGCAGCAAACAGAGGCTAAAGACCAAATCGAAGAGTGGCTTGAAATCCGCGTTATAGAGCAAATGACGTT
Organism: Ascidiaceihabitans sp.; assembly: GCA_023301665.1. Lineage (GTDB taxonomy): Bacteria > Pseudomonadota > Alphaproteobacteria > Rhodobacterales > Rhodobacteraceae > Ascidiaceihabitans. Next base: position 8,284 of record JALZUL010000303.1, on the reverse strand, counting down.
CTGGGAAGAAGAGGCAACGGCGGGTGCGAAAAAAGGGAACCTGAGAGGCTGGGCAACGATGGCAATCAATATTGTCGGTGAGATTTTGAATGACCCTGTTATGCTAAGTTGGTCAGAGTGGTCGGCGACCCTTTTGCAATGTCATGCGCTCGAAGATGGAAGCCTGCCTCAAGAAATGCGGCGTGGAAAATACGCGTTGCATTATCAACTGCATGCGGTGGCACCAATGGTCGTTACAGCCATGCTTTTGGAGCGCCAGGGGCGATCCATTCATGGGGTATGTGACAATGCTTTAGATCGAATAGTTGCTTTTACGATTAAAGACCTTGAAACAGGCGAGGCGAGTAAAGCTCATTCGGGCGAAGAGCAGGTACTTTTCGGCGGAGCATCCGAACTGAAGCCTATCTTATTCTTTCTCCAAACAAGGAGTTAGAGATGTATGCTGAGGCATTTCAACCGTTCAGAAACAGCAAGCTAGGCGGCGATCAAAAACTATTGTGGGCCGACCAGCACTGACGTCAAACCCTTCATTGAGCCTCTGTGTCTCTAGCAGCCATTCGCAAGGAGAACTCTCCAACGTTCGCGCCAAGATCTATACATAGGTCACCTTTACCAGTGTCCGCTAGCACTTCGGAAAAAATTGTCTTGGGCACGAGCGCACTGGCGTCTTTTTAGCTTGCGGCGCGCAATCTAACCAAGCGTGCCTGGCAGATTTGCGCCAATTGCCGTTACAATCTCGAACGGCCCTTCGGCTTTTGGGCACTTAGCCGTTGGAATGACCCGGCTTCCCAAATGACTTTTATCGGTCATTTAATTATCCTTGGCGAAGCTTGGGTTTGATAAACATATTTAGATGCGGATTACGCAAATCAAAAGCGGGAAAGGCTCATTCCTAAACTTGTCGATGGGCTGCATTTATTGCGGTGATCTCGGGGTGATCGTTTAGCCATGTGGCAATTTCGATAAATGAGGCGTCTTTGTGAGTGCCTTCAAGTGCGGCGCGAACGACATCTAAGTCTTCGGGGTGATCAACTGTTATGCGCAGTTTTGACAGGTCATGTGGCTGATGTAAATTTGCTGTGCTCAAAGGCGTAGAGCTTGAGCGCATCCAAGGTGTCACATGTTCACGGTCATATTCATCGCGGGCATTGGCATTGGCAAGAGCCAAAGCTTGGGCGGTGAAAACCTCGCAATCCAGGCCATGGGGGTAGCTACGAGGCGATAAGTTATTAGCGTAATCGGCATTTTCAGCTGCGCGCAGTGCAATGAGGTCATCCACGACCTTGGGGTCTGCAAGCGGGCAATCACCGGTCATACGCACGATAATATCGGCCTTTGTTTGGGCTTGGACCATCGCGAAGCGTCCCAAGACGTCTTCTAAGGGGCCGCGAAAAACCCTAAGACCATGCGCTTGGGCAACCTCAGCTAAAGGATCGTCGCTCACTTGCGTGGACGTGGCTAAGATTACTTCATCAACGGCGCTACATTGCGCGACCCGTGCCGCCATAAATACGACCATAGGTAAGCCACCTAAATCAGCAATAACCTTGCCTGGAAACCGGCTGCTGGACATGCGCGCTTGAATGATAGCGATTGTTTTCATGGTGTTCTTTTCGTCCGTTTTGCCATGTTTAAACATTTTTTAATGTCGTTGGAACCGCCTTGAGGAGAGGTGGCTTGACCAAGGTGTCTTGAACACCGATACAGTGCGAAATAATATTATTACACAGGTTTGTGCACATGTTACAAAATGCGTCTATTTTAGTTACTGGCGGGACAGGCTCTTTTGGTAACACTTTTGTGCCGCAAACGCTTGCAAAGTATAATCCATCAAAGATCGTTATCTTCTCACGCGATGAGATGAAACAGTGGGAGATGGCGAAGCTTTACGGCGACGACCCACGCGTACGGTTCTTCATTGGTGATGTGCGCGATAGAGAGCGGTTGTATCGCGCGTTGGATGGGATCGATTACGTTGTACATGCTGCAGCGACTAAGATCGTTCCAACAGCAGAATATAATCCGTTTGAGTGTATTAAAACCAACGTCAATGGTGCGATGAATCTGATTGACGCTTGTATCGACAAGAAGGTCAAAGGGGTCGTTGCGCTGTCTACGGACAAGGCGTCGAGCCCGATCAATTTATATGGGGCTTCAAAACTAGCGTCGGATAAGTTGTTTGTCGCGGGTAACGCCTATTCTGGCGAACATGGCACACGCTTTTCTGTAGTGCGGTACGGCAATGTAATGGGCTCACGCGGCTCTGTTATCCCGTTCTTTATGTCGATGCGGGATAAGAAATCCCTGCCTATCACCGATACGCGTATGACGCGCTTTATGATTTCGCTCGAGCAAGGTGTCGAGTTGGTTTGGCATGCATTTGAAGACATGATTGGTGGCGAGATTTACGTTAAGAAAATCCCGTCCATGAAAGTGACTGATATCGCTAATGTTGTGTCGCCTGAGGCGACGCACGAGGTCGTTGGTATTCGTCCTGGTGAAAAATTACACGAACAGATGATCGGCGAAGAAGATACGCCTTTCACCTATGAATACCCTGAGTATTTCAAAATTCTGCCGTCGATCAATTCCTGGAATACCTCTGAGGAGCGTATCAAAGATGGGCGTCTCGTTGACGAAGGTTTCTCATACCGGTCAGACAACAATGCTGAATGGATGGCACCTGAAGAATTGGACGCTTGGATCGATGAAAATGCGGAAAAGATCGGCAAGGTTTAAGTTATGATCCCTTACGGTCGCCAAGATATTACCGAAGACGATCTTGCGGCGGTACGTGATGTATTAACATCCGACTTTCTCACCCAAGGACCGCGTGTACCTGCTTTTGAGGCTGCAGTTTCCAATGCAGTAGGGGCGAAATACGGGGTAGCAGCAAATAGTGCGACGTCTGCTTTGCATGTCGCTTGTATGGCCTTGGGATTGGGGCAGGGTGATTGGCTTTGGACGGTACCCAATACTTTTGTAGCTTCTGCAAATGTCGGGATCTATTGCGGTGCAAAGGTTGATTTCGTTGATGTTGACGAACGTAGCTTCAACATGTGCCCTGTCGCATTGGAAGCTAAACTGGCTTTAGCCGAACGCGAAGGGCGTTTGCCTAAAGTTTTGATCCCTGTGCATTTGACGGGGCAAAGCGCCGATATGGAACGTATCGGTGCATTGGCTCGAAAATATAAGGTACGTGTGATCGAAGACGCATCCCATGCGGTAGGCGCTTCTTTTGCTGGTCAGCCGGTCGGCGCATGTGTCCATAGTGATATTACGGTGTTCAGCTTTCATCCTGTAAAAATCGTAACCACTGCTGAAGGTGGCGTTGCGGTAACACAAGATGCGGATTTAGCGGACCGTATGCGTCGCGCGACGTCGCATGGGATTACCCGAGATCCAGATTTGATGACCTATGTCAGCGACGGGCCCTGGTATTATCAGCAGATTGAGTTGGGCTATAACTACCGGATGACAGAGTTGCAGGCCGCTTTGGGTATAAGCCAAATGGGACGATTGGCACAATATGTTGAGCGGCGCCGTGAACATGCATCGGCCTATGATACGGCTCTTGCAGAGTTGCCCATCGACTTACCTGCACAGGACCCGCGCGCCCAATCGGCATGGCACCTTTATGTCATCCAATTAAGGTTAAAGGACATCAAGCGCTCGCACCGCGAGGTTTTTGAAGGGTTGCGCGCCGAAGGCTTGGGTGTAAACCTCCATTACATACCTGTGCATACGCAGCCATTCTATCGTCAGATGGGATTTCAGGATGGTGATTTCCCTAACGCGGAGGCCTATTACAGGCGATCTATTTCGATTCCACTGTTTGCGACGATGACTGATATTCAACGTGCAGAAGTGGTGAGAGTACTTGGGAAGGTGTTATCTGATACTTGAGCTTGGGTTTCAGCGGTCTGAGCACTGACCTTAGAGCTGTATTGACCCAATGCGTGTGTTTTTTGGTGTGGAAGGTTGTGTGAAGCCGTGTACATGCTCTATCCGGAGTAGACTGGTATGGCGGCTGTTTGAAAAGCTGATATTATCAGAGCGCTCGCATGTAGATGCGGCCCTTTAGTCAACTTACTCGCTTGCTGCATACAGCCGACAGGAGCCTCCTTTGAAGATCAACAACCGCGTCATTAGCCCGAGTGAACCACCCTATGTCATTGCCGAATTGTCTGCCAATCATAATGGTGACATTGATCAAGCCTTTGCAATCATGGAAGCGGCAAAGAAGGCTGGTGCGGATGCGATTAAGATCCAAACCTATCGCCCGGATACGATAACGATCGATCACGACAGTCCGGAATTTAAAATTAAGGGCGGCTTATGGGATGGGCAAAGTCTGTACGAGTTGTATGAATGGGCCCACACCCCTTGGGAATGGCACGAGGCTCTTTTTGAAAAAGCGCGAGCCTTGGACATCACCATATTCTCTAGCCCGTTTGACCATACGGCTGTAGATTTGCTTGAGGAGCTTGGTGCGCCTGCCTACAAAATCGCTTCGTTTGAATTGGTAGACTTACCGCTGATCCGCCGTGTTGCAGCGACCCAAAAGCCGATGATTATGTCGACAGGAATGGCCAATGAGGCCGAAATTGCTGAAGCCTTAGAGGCCGCACGCGGCGCAGGAGCACAAGATTTGATCCTTTTGCATTGTGTGTCGGGTTATCCGGCACCGTCGCATGATTACAACCTTGCGACTTTGCCGGATATGGCTGCCCGCTTTGGTGTACTGACAGGACTGTCGGATCATACGCTAGACAATACCGCGGCGATTGCAGCTGTCGGATTGGGGGCGGTCGCGATTGAAAAGCACGTCACGCTTGATCGCAATGGCGGAGGGCCTGATGATAGCTTTTCATTGGAACCTGCAGATTTGGCCGAGTTGGTACAAGGGTCACGTACGGCTTGGGAAGCTAAGGGCCAGGTCAACTACAGCTTGAAATCAAGCGAGAAGGGCAATGAGCAATTTCGCCGATCTCTTTATGTGGTGAAGGACATTCCCACGGGCGGCACGCTAACCGCAGAAAATATTCGCTCCATCCGGCCAGGATATGGACTGGCACCTAAGCACTATGATGCAGTGTTGGGCCAGCGTGCCAAAGTGGCTTTGAAGCGGGGCACAGCCCTGTCATTGGACGTCATCGAGTAGGCGGGATCCGCCCCCCCCCGTTTCAGGCGGGGGCAAACACCGTCGTAGTGGTTATTGCATGACCCCAAGTTGTCGTAGGTTATCCATCGTTTGTTTGCGTGTGAGCGTGGTTGCATCAGGCAAGATCACGTTGTCGCCAAACTGATCTTTGATACGGTTTTGTACGTCGTCCCAAGCGGTAGCGAAGCCTGCCAAGGGAACCTTATAGGTTACTGGGATCGGGAACGACTTTGCGGCGAGGTAAGTGTCACAGGTGACGTTTCCAGTTTCACGCACCTCTTGGAAGATTTTGTCCTGTAGCCTGTCTGGATGTTCCCACTCCGCGGTCTCTCGGTCCACGGGTTGTTCCACACAGATCACACCATTCCCGTCACTATCGCGCGCATCCATGTAGTTGCAAAAGTTGGTCATTCGGGTGGACAGGTGGTTAGGATCGTAATCAATCAGATAATATGCATCATCGACCGCAGCCGTGGGAACAACAAAGCAGTGAAAAATCTCGGGGAGCAGATGGGTATTCTGACTCAACGCATCTGTTCCTAGCAACTGCTTTTCTGTTTCACGACAATCACCGCCAAAGAAGATTTGTTCATATCCAACAGAGCCCTCTTCGAACGTACAAATACGTGCGTGGCCATCGAGGGCCTTGATCTGGGTCTCCATTTTGACATCTACCCCCACCCGTTTTAGGGCACCCTCCATAGCGAGGCGGATGGTTTCGAGGCTGGTTCCTCGTGGATAAAGATTGTAGCGCGTTTCGCCGACTGTCGCCTTTTCTGCCGCCAGTATGCCATCAAGCAACGGCGATTGTTTTAGATTGATCGAAACATCCTGATCAAAGAACAATTTGCGCCCGAACAAAGTCATCATATGGCCAGCTGCGGTTCCAAGCTCTTCTGGAGTACGGCGTAGGAATTTGCGTACCAATTGCGAAAGCTCTGCGTTAAGCGCCACACCGCCATCACGCATAACGACATCGCTTATGTCTTTTAGTGGATTGGCAGGATCGGGATTGGCAATACGGTCGGCCAGAATATCGGCGAAGGCTGCCTTGGCAAAATCGGGGCCACGCGTACGCCAGTCAGGAATTGCAAAATTGTCTGTTTTTTTGCCGTTCATAAAGGAGGCGTAGGAGAAACCGATACTTTCAAGCAGGTCAGCGCCCACCATCTCATCAAAAAATGCTCTGTCGTTGTCTTCAAAATTGTCAAAGAATTGTGGGCCCTTGTCTATCCAGAAATCTCTCCAGCGGATAGGCGACATGAAACCACCCAGTTTAGACATCGCTTCAACCAACAAAACACTATGACCTTGCTTGGCAAGTGCGTAGGCCGCGATCATAGAGCGAAAGCCACCAGAAACGACTATTCTGTCATAGTTTTTTGCATCGTTCAGCCTCGTTAATCGGTTTCAATTTATCTTATTCTTAGCGGCTTCTGTTTTCCACTAGGCAGATAGAGAATTTAATGAAGTGCGCTTTTTAAAAAGGGACACGGGCGGCAGACATGACGTTATGGCTTGAAAGGAGCTCGGAAAGCGCCGCTAATTCGGCGACATCGCACTCAAGGAAATCAGCAAGGGCGATAAGGTCCTGTGTTCCATCGGCATAGGCTATCAAATTGCGCATTGTCACAGTTCCTGCGGCCGAACCAACCTTGGATAGGTTGGAATAAAGCCCGCGTTTGCCCAGTTGCGGCTCACCTAAGGTGAGCGTCTTAGGGAAATGGTTTGCCTCGAGTATACTGATCGTCCGCGTGTAGGCTTCAATCGTTTGACCAAGTCCGGTTGGGGTTACCAAGGACAGATCATCCAATGATGTATGGTATTCAGGATATGTCGCATATTTTGAGCGCATCAACGAGCAAACCGGCATATCGATGCCGGGGGCACAATATTGTCGCTCATCGCTGCCGCGCTGAAGGAAAGAGTAGTGTGTTGGAGCAATGTCCATTTCGGCACAAGCGGGAAGAACTGCGCGATCTGCTAATGTTTCGCCACGACGTGAGGGCATATAGGACCATGTGCGTTCATCACCAACACAGCTCAAAACAAAGCCAGCCTTTACACGAGATTTTAAGCCGTCGAGCGATGCACTTAAGTAGGTCAATGCACCAAGCGTTTCGGGGACAAAAAACAAATCGATAACTGTAATGATGCGTTTCTAGAGAGGATACGAATTGGGCGAGGGCTTCTGCGACAACAGGCCCAGACAATTCGTTGTTCGCCATAGATGGGTGACAAATATAGGTTGAGAAAAGGATTTCGTCGGTGCTTTCGCCGGGAATGAGCAGATCAGCATAGGTGAGATGGCCGTCAAAGTGTTGAGCATCGATAAAGACGCGATACTCCCCCTCTGGTAGGCTTTGCCTCAGATCTTCTGACAAGCAAAAACCCCAGTTCGCGCTGTAATAGCTTGTCACATAGGGAATAGCTTGTGGTTGGTCAGGCAGTGAATGCAAGTGCGATTGTAGGTCTGCAAGTTGCATCGTGGTATCTATCGGTTGAGAATACCCGATGAGGTGTAAGTTGTTTTGCGCAAAATCGCAGATGCGCTCGCCGTCTGGTGTCTCGATGTAAGCTTCTCGCACGTGCCATTCTTTTGGAATGCTCCAGTCGAAAACTTCTGTCCCGCTTGGCACTTGATGAAGCGTTAACGAGGGTAAGGTTTCCTTAAGGATCTCGAGTGTCTCGACCACGCCGGCACCTGTGAGTGATCGGTCGATCGGCCAAAGCCGTTTGGCCAGATCGTGTGCTCTTTTACCCGCAATAGTTTCAGTCACTCTTAGCCTCGTATCTGATTTCAAAATAGAGTTGTGGTTCAGCACCTAAAGAATGTTTAAAATAAGCTCTGTTTGGTGAATTTGCGCCGTCAAAATCCAAGGCATCGCCACCTTGTTGGTGCACAAAGTCTGCGAGCAAGAAGTAAAGCATGGTGCCGCCATAGCGTGTCTCACCTGTCCCGACGATGGGAACATGCCAGACGTTGTCGTAATCCTTGAAGACAAACGCGCCTGCAACGGCTGCCCCCGCGTCGTCGCGTACTGTCAAGATTTGGCCAATGCCCGCGTCTATAAAATAGTTAAGGTAGGGGGCGAATAGCGCGCGTTCATTTGCGCTAAT
>JALZUL010000302.1 GCA_023301665.1 Ascidiaceihabitans sp. | reverse complement strand
CTTATATTCCTTCCGCCGTTGCCCTTATGCGATGCGTGCGCGTTGTGCTGTTTTATCTTCGCGAACAACCGTTGAACTGCGTGAAATCCTTTTGCGTGATAAGCACCCATTGTTTTTAGAGACCTCACCATCAGGTACGGTCCCTTGCCTTAAGACGGGTGAGCTGGTGATCGACGAGAGTTTAGACGTGATGAAATGGGCGCTTGCGCAGAACGATCCTAATCATTTGTTGGACATGCCAGATTTGGGTTGGGATTTGATTGAAGAATGCGATGGCCCCTTTAAGCAAGCATTGGATCGCACAAAATACGCCGCCCGCTACCCTGATCAAAACACCGAAGAACAACGCGCAATCGCAGCTGAGTTCTTAACCAAACTCGATCAACAGATAGATCAATGGTTGTTTGACACTCCGACTATCGCCGATTTCGCTATTCTGCCGTTTGTCCGTCAATTCGCGTTCATCGACAAAAACTGGTTTGATGCCCAAAGCTGGCCAAATCTACAGGCGTGGTTAGATCGCTTCATCACATCCGAGATGTTCGAGAAAATCATGCCTAAGTTTGAAAAATGGCAGGACGGTGATCCTCAATTATTATTCCCAGTCAGACTTGTGCACGATGACTGAACAGCTGTTGGAATGTGATGTTCTTATCGTTGGCGGCGGCCCCGCCGGGCTCTCGGTCGCGGCGGGCTTACCTAAAACGGTATCCTCTATCGTCATCCACCAAGATGCTGAAATAGGCAAACCCGTGCGAACAAGTGGCGGGTGCTGGTTAAGTGATGTGACCCAAATGGGCATCCCCCCCGAATTTTACCAAGTCATAAATCACCTCGACATCTATTCTGACAATCAAGAAGCCAATTTCCCGCTTGATGATTTCAAAATGGTCGTTTTGAGCATTACAGAGCTATATCAATGGCTGGCACGCAAATCAGACAGCCATGACCGAAAGCTATTCACCGCGACGAAGTTCCTATCAACTGAACGTATCGACGATGGACAATACTTGTCCTCTGTACGCGCACGCGGGTCAGAGCTGAATAAAATCAAGTCCAAGTATATCGTGGACGCATCTGGGGTGCGCAACGCAGTCATCGACAGCCTTGGCTTTGTCGATAAACCAGATCGAGTTGGCGTTGGAATAGAATACGAATACCCCATTGCTTCAAACCAGATCGACCGCGCAATCTTATTTGTCGGATCAAGTGTTTTATCGGGATATGGCTGGGTGTTTCCGACAGCTGATCACAAACTGCGGGTTGGGGTTGGCGTAATACACCCTGACGTGGATATATCGCCCAAGACTCTCATGGAAGGCTTTCTGCGTTCTCCCGCGATCCAAAAATTTGGTTTGGATCTGGGCGACACCTACGAGGTAAACTCAGGCACCATCCCCTCTGTTGCGTACAATCCTAAAATGGTATTCGGGAACGTCATTAGAGTCGGAGATGCCGCGAATTTCGCAACGCCGACCGTTGGCGAAGGCATTCGTATCTGTATCGCAGGCGGCGAAGCACTTGGTAAAGCGCTTGGGGATACCATCGAAACGAACACGACTGCGCCGCTGAAAGCCTATGAAGCGAGCTGTAACCGCCACCTCAAAAAGAACTACTATTTTGGCTTTGCGGCCAACCAACGCTTTTCGAAATATTCCCCCAAAGATTGGGACAAAAGCATCGAACGAGTTTCGCGGCTTTCAGAGGCTGAAATGGGTTCCCTTTTACGCAGCGAGTTTTCTTTTAAGATGATGCTCCGTGCCGTCGCGAAAAACGTAAAGCAAAAAATGCTCAGCCGCTTCAATTCAACGCATTAGCACCAGCATCTTTTTCGCCTGAGTACCGATACAAACCACACTGAACCGACCCAGCACAAAACCAGCGCACAATTTTACCGCATAACGCGAACAATGCATTTTCATCAGAGGAAAAGTTTGAGTCGCTTTTGGCCTCATTCACATCGTTCCCGTCACTTTCCAGTCTGCCTCGCTGCCACTTTCTGACATTTTTTACCGAACAGCCCATTTTTTAGATTCAGTGCTGCCCGTTTTTTAACCCAAAAAGCGCCGCGGGATTAAACTTTACGCATATCGGGTCATTTCTCATTTCGTAGATGTGTGTTCTGCTTCTCATTTGCGAGCGCAAAATGAATGGTCTGACTGTCCCGCAAGGGGCGATCCAGTGCCAAACGAGAGCCCAATCCTGGCAGATAACGACCCTCGTCTGGCTGCAACATAAAAGCTGCGGTCCCTGACTAGCATCCTACCTCTCTGTTGCCTAGCAACTTTGAGCAGGGATAACGCAGCTAAACTTTGGGAGTTTATCCTTTGACTATGCGTACCACACTACTCACAACTATTTCCGCTTTGACACTGGCGGCATCTGGTTCCGCAGCCCTTGCTGCCGACTGCGAAGCACCGATCAAAGTTGGCGTTCTTCACTCATTGTCCGGCACAATGGCGATTTCCGAAACAACATTGAAAGACACAATGTTGATGCTCATCGATCAACAAAACGCAGCTGGTGGCCTTTTGGGCTGTGAGCTTGAAGCTGTTGTTGTTGACCCAGCATCTGATTGGCCATTGTTTGCAGAAAAAGCACGCGAGCTTTTGACAGTTCACGAAGTTGACGTGATCTTTGGCAACTGGACATCTGTTTCCCGTAAATCTGTTCTTCCAGTGATCGAAGAACTGAACGGTTTGTTGTTCTACCCTGTTCAATACGAGGGCGAAGAAAGCTCTAAAAACGTATTCTACACCGGTGCCGCTCCCAACCAACAAGCGATCCCAGCAACTGATTACTTCCTAGAAGAATTGGGCGTTGAGAAATTCGCTTTGCTCGGCACTGACTATGTATACCCGCGCACGACCAACAACATTCTCGAAAGCTATCTTGAAGGCAAAGGCATCGCGTCTGAAGATATCTTCGTAAACTACACACCATTTGGTCACTCTGACTGGGCAACAATCGTTGCTGATGTTGTGGCCTTGGGCGAAGACGGCAAGCAAGTTGGCGTTATCTCTACAATCAACGGCGACGCAAACATCGGCTTCTACAAAGAGCTGGCAGCTGCCGGTATCTCAGCTGACGACATTCCAGTTGTTGCATTCTCTGTTGGTGAAGAAGAGCTTTCCGGCTTGGACACATCTAACCTTGAAGGTCACTTGGCTGCTTGGAACTACTTCCAGTCCGCTGAAGGCACTGCAAACGACGAATTCATCACAGCATGGAAAGCGTTTGCTGGTGAAGAGCGTGTCACAAACGACCCAATGGAAGCACACTACATTGGCTTCAACATGTGGCTGAACGCTGCAACTGCGGCTGGTTCTACAGACGTTGATGCAGTGCGCACAGCAATGTACGGTCAAGAATTCCCGAACCTTACAGGCGGCACAGCCGTTATGTTGCCAAACCACCACTTGGCAAAACCTGTTTTGATCGGCGAAATCACAGCTGAGGGTCAATTCGACATCATCAGCCAAACAACAGAAGTTGCAGGCGATGCATGGACAGACTTTTTGCCAGCATCCGCTGTACTTAAGTCTGACTGGAAAGAATTGGGCTGCGGTATGTACAACACCGAAACTGCAACCTGCGTTCAGTTGACATCTAACTACTAATCTAAACACGGCCTGCGCATTTCTGGTGAATGCGCAGGCCTCTCTTTTACCGAAGACCGAAAGTCCCCCTATGCGCCGCTTTATGCTAGCTTGCTTAATTTTTCTTGGGGGTATTACAGCCGCATCTGCCCAAGACCTCCAAACCCTCCTTCAAACCAATGCGTCCGAGATTGCGAAACCTTCGCGTAAATCTGTTGGTATCGTGCTGGATGAACTCGCCGCTTCTGGCCTGCCGCAAGTCACCTCGTTCCTTGAGCAATGGTCCGACAAAAACGTGTGGCAACGCGAGGATGGTTTGTTTTTCATCGCACAAGCTGAAGGCGACAAGCTAACACTCACCAACATCGACAACGGTGACGTGAGTACTGGCGCAAAAGCCGAATTCAAACAACTCAAACCCAATGGTGGTGTACGACGCTTGATTGGCACTGCTCTGGTCCAATTCCAACTAACCGACCCCGATTTAGAGCGCCGCACCACGGCTGTAGCCTCTATTGCGCGGCGCCCAGATACCAGCCAGTTGGCACCTCTTGTCGCCTCTATCGAAGGCGAAGCAGATGCCACATTGAAAGCCCGCAAAATTCAATTGGCGAATTTCCTTACCGCAAGTTTTGGTGAAACAACGGTCGAGCGTGTGTCTGCCATCGAAAGCCTCGCGGCGGATACATCCATCGAAGCGCGCGCCGTGCTAAACCAAATACTGACGACAAAATCTCGCGTTGCCGCAGAAGCACCGGATGGCAATGTCGCTGCAATTCTTGACCCAAGTGAAGCCCCTGACGAAAATTACGAGAAGTTGGTCGAGGCCGGCCTTGCCACACACGCCCAAACCCCAGCTGAAATTCGACAGGTCCTTGAGGCCAACATTGTAGAGGGTCGCATCGCTGGTTTTGCCCTCTCACAAATGGATGATCCGAGCAAACGTGAGCAAGCCTATGCGAAACTGGCAGACGAGGGGCTTGCCGCCGTTTTGGTCACCCAAGCTGATCGCGATGCAGCCTTGGCAAACCACGTCTTCTTTGAGCTCTATACCGAGAAAGACACCGAAGTCACCGCAGCAGCAAAAGCTGCGTTAAAAGCGGTCGAGACACGGGTATCAAGCGCACAATTCGCGGACTTGACGCTTGATGCTCTTTCCCTTGCATCAATCTTTTTCTTAGCCGCTATTGGTCTTGCCATTACATTTGGCGTGATGGGTGTCATCAACATGGCACACGGCGAATTCATCATGTTGGGTGCCTACACCGGCTATGTCGTTCAATTGTTCATTCCCAATTACACCGTTTCGATCATCGTCGCCCTGCCCGTAGCATTTGCAGTTACTTTTGCGGCTGGTGTGGTGATGGAACGCTTGGTGATCCGTTGGCTCTATGACCGTCCGCTTGAGACGTTGCTTGCCACGTTTGGTATCTCAATCGTGCTTCAGCAATTGGCAAAGAACATCTTTGGCACACAGGCCCGCCCTTTGACGTCACCTGATTGGTTGGCCGGTGCGTGGGTCATGAACGACATCATCCAAATCAGCTACATCCGTATCGCGATCTTTGTACTGGCTTTGATTTTTCTTGGCTTGATCCTGTACATTTTGAAACGCACCCGACTGGGTCTAGAGGTCCGCGCAGTGACCCAAAACCCAGGCATGGCGTCGTCCATGGGCATCAACCCTGATCGCATCAACATGCTCACCTTTGGCCTTGGTTCTGGAATCGCGGGCATCGCGGGTGTCGCAATTGGGCTTTATGCAAAAGTGACCTCTGAAATGGGTTCTGATTACATCGTACAAAGCTTTATGACTGTTGTTGTGGGTGGCGTTGGTAACGTTTGGGGCACCCTTGCAGGGGCTGTGATGATCGGCTTTGGCCAAAAAGGTATTGAATGGTTCAACCCATCCAACACATTGGCCGCGCAGACCTACATGATCTTGTTCGTGATCTTATTCATTCAATTCAGACCTAAGGGCATTGTCGCCCTCAAAGGTCGCGCGGCGGGAGATTGATCATGGAACGCAGTTTTATCGCACGTAACCCATCGATTTTGTGGTTCTTACTGGTACTCGCGGGCTTTACCGTCGCGGTTACCATCTTTAGCGAAGCGGCAGGCTCTTCTGTCATTTCAACGTCATTCCTCAAAACGCTTGGCAAAACACTTTGCCTTTGCTTGATCGCAATCGCGATGGATGTTGTCTGGGGCTATTGCGGGATCTTGAGCCTTGGCCATTTCGCATTCTTCGGCATTGGCGGATATGCCATCGGCATGTGGCTGATGTATGAACGCACACGCGACATCGTTGTCACATCGCTTGAAACAGGTTTGCTCCCCCCAACCCCCGCCGAAGTGACAGAGGCCGTGGGCACACAGATTTTCGGCGTTGTTGGCAGCTCTGAATTCCCAGTCATCTGGGCGTTTTCCCATTCCCTAAGCTTGCAATTGCTCGCCGTGGTTTTGGTTCCTGGCCTACTGGCGCTGGTCTTTGGTTGGCTTGCATTTCGCAGTCGTGTAACAGGCGTATACCTGTCGATCCTGACCCAAGCGATGACCCTCGCCCTGTCGCTGTATTTCTTCCAAAACGACACAGGCCTGCGTGGCAACAATGGTCTGTCAGGCTTGCAGAACATTCCGGGCTTTGAAGAGACATCGCAAGCAACCCTCTCGCTTTGGTTCTTCTGGGCCTCCGCTCTAGCGCTTGGCTTGGGATACGTTTTGTTTGCATGGATCACGTCTGGCAAGCTTGGTTCTGTTATCCGCGCCGTGCGCGACAACGAAGCCCGCGTGCGCTTCCTTGGCTATCAAGTGGAACATTACAAGCTGTTCGTCTTTACCATCACAGCGATGGTCGCGGGCATTGCCGGTGCGCTTTACTATCCACAAGCAGGCATCATCAACCCCGCTGAAATCGCGCCCATTGCCTCTATTTACCTTGCGGTATGGGTGGCTATTGGGGGCCGCGGTCGTTTGTACGGTGCCGTCATTGGAGCCGCCGTTGTCTCACTATTGTCTTCATGGTTCACCGGCGGCAGCGCACCTGACATCAACCTTGGCTTTTACGTTGTGAAATGGACCGACTGGTGGCTTGTCCTGCTTGGCCTCACCTTTGTCGCTGTCACCTTGTTCTTTCCAAAAGGCATCGGCGGTTTGTTTGACCTACTTTCGAGCCGCAAAGGAGATAAAGCATGAGCAGTTTGCTTGAAGTCTCAGGTGTAAGCGTCAGTTTTGACGGCTTTAAGGCCATCAACAACCTTTCGTTTCAAATTGGCGAACCAGAATTGCGCGCGGTGATCGGGCCAAACGGTGCTGGGAAAACCACATTTATGGATATTGTCACCGGCAAAACAAAACCTGATGAAGGTCGGGTGATATGGGGCGAAAAATCTGTGTCGTTGATCGGCATGAACGAAAGCCAGATTGCCCAACAAGGGATCGGGCGAAAGTTCCAAAAGCCAACAGTATTTGAGGCGCAAACCGTGCGCGAAAACATCGTGATGGCCTTAAAGAACCCGCGAGGCCCTTTTGACATTCTATTGAAGCGTGGTGGTGCCAACGACCGTGAAGAACGTGTGCGTGAGATCAGTGACGAGATTGGGTTGACCGACGCTTTGGATCGCACCTCTGGCGCCCTAAGCCACGGACAAAAGCAGTGGCTCGAAATTGGCATGTTGCTTGCGCAAGCCCCCCGCTTACTGCTGGTGGATGAACCTGCCGCGGGGATGACCCCGGCGGAACGTGAACACACCACAGACCTATTGGTGCGCGCGGCTAAGACCCGCGCGGTTGTTGTGATTGAGCATGACATGGAATTCATCCGCCGCCTCAACTGCAAAGTCACCGTTTTGCACCAAGGTTCCGTTCTTGCAGAAGGCACGTTGAATCACGTCACACAAAATCAAGACGTAATTGACGTCTATCTAGGACGCTAATTATGTTGGAAATCCAAAACCTCACGCTCAAGTATGGCCAAAGCCAAATTTTGAACGGCGTTGATTTAAAAGCTCAGGTTGGTGAAGTGACAACCGTGATGGGCACCAATGGTGTGGGTAAGACCAGCCTTTTGCGGGCTATTGCTGGCCGTCATCCTTATGCGACGGGTGACATCACCCTTGACGGTGAAGCCTTAAACCACCCCAGCGCGTTTGATGCAGCGCGCGCGGGGATTGCTTACGTGCCACAAGGGCGCGAAGTTTTCCCTATGATGACTGTAGGTGAGAACTTGGAATCCGGCTTTGCCTGCCTGCCCAAAGATCAACACCATGTCCCTGACCAGATCTTTGATCTGTTTCCAGTACTCAAAGACATGATCGACAGACGTGGCGGTGATCTATCAGGCGGGCAGCAACAGCAGCTTGCCATTGCCCGCGCATTGATCACGAAACCACGTGTTTTGCTTTTGGATGAACCCACCGAAGGAATCCAGCCCAACATCATTCAACAGATCGGTGACGTGATCCGCATCCTGTGTGAACAAGGTGAAATGGCGATCATTCTGGTCGAGCAGTTCTTTGATTTTGCCTATGATCTAGGAACAGAATTCAACGTGATGAACCGCGGTGAGGTCGTCTTTAACAAGCGGGCAGATGCGTTAAGCAAGGACGAGCTTTACCAACAGGTCCTTGTTTAAGACACACCATGTTAAGGGGCTGTGAAGCCTCCGATTTGCGCGAGCAATTCGACCACTTCTGCGGCCCCTTTGCCATTGCGCAACGATGTAAAGATAAACGGCTTGCCGCTGCGCATCTTTATCGCGTCACGCTCCATCACCTCAAGCGATGCGCCGACGTATGGTGCCAAATCAGTTTTGTTAATCACCAAAATATCGGATTTGGTAATCGCAGGGCCGCCTTTGCGCGGGATTTCTTCGCCCGCGGCGACATCGATCACATAGATGGTCACATCCGCCAATTCAGGACTAAACGTCGCTGACAGGTTATCGCCGCCACTTTCAATCAAAACGATTTCCACGTCAGGGTGTTGCTCGCGCATCTGTGCAATAGCAGCCAGATTGATCGACGCATCCTCGCGGATCGCGGTATGTGGGCAGCCGCCTGTCTCGACCCCAATGACGCGATCTTGTGGCAGGATTTGCATGCGCATCAACGCCTCAGCGTCTTCTTGCGTGTAGATGTCATTGGTTATCACCCCGATCGACAATTGCGGGTGCAACAGTTTGGCCAAATTGGCTGTCAGAGTGGTTTTACCCGCACCCACGGGGCCACCGATTCCAATACGCAACGGGCCATGTTTTGACATTTGTAGTTCCTTCTTAGGTCGTGATGATCTGGAGTTCAGGTGCGGAAAACGCGTGAATATTGGGTTTCATGGCGCATCGCCATGATGTCTGACATGAATGTGCAGCTGTGCAAATCATCGAGCGTCGCGCCCTGTACGTCTTTGGCCACCGACACGCAAAGCGGCTTTAGCGCCGCCTGAACGCGTTGCCCATCGGTCTGCCCTAAAGGAACCAGCCGCATCGCCGCCCCGCACAGGTTGCCGACGAAAGCTTGTAGATACATAGCCGCGCACAATTCGGGGTCAAAAGACATCGCTCTGGCTGTTTGCCCAACAGCAACGGGGTAACTTAATCGCTTAAGCTTGAGATCCCACACCTGCGCGACTGTCTCGCAAAATGCCGCGCCTTGTAGGTCAGTCTCTTGCAGGCGTTCCTTAGAGGCCGCAAAGGCGCGCGCACTGTCGTCGACGCCTTGGATGGCCGCTAGGTCTGTCGCCATTGCCACGCTTAGCAAGACAGCATCTGCACGAGCGCCCCCAAAGCGCAATAGGTCCGTAAGCCAAGCCTGTAAGCTTTCGCGGTCCGTGATCAGGCCGTCGTGGATGGCCATTTCTAACCCATGCGAATATGCAAATGCGCCGACCGGAAAGGACGGCGACAACAATTGCGCAAGGGTCAGAACATCAGTGTTCATGCGCGGTATGCACGTGCTCGTGGCTGTGCGTGCGCCCATGCCCGTAAGCGCCGCCTTCTGGGGTGAAGGGTTCGGACACCTCTTGAATACGCGCGCCGAGGTGTTCCAACATGTGACCAATCACGGGATCAGCTTGGATCAACAGACGGGTGCTTTCAATCTGACAAGGCGTATGGCGATTGCCGACATGCCACGCCAAACGCACCAAATCATCGCCCTTGATCTCAATCAAAGGTTCCTGTGCTGCTGTGATCTCGATGAAACGTCCGTCCTCAAGGACAAATGCATCACCGTGTTCAAGCGACGTGGTCTGTTCCAAATCGACCAACACGCTTTGGCCGCTTTCTGTTTGCACCACCTTGCGCCGTAAAAACCGATCTTCATAGGTCATAACGCAACGATCGCAATGACCAGTCCAATGGCCAGCGCGGCGGATATCTTGAGTAATAAAATCAGCCATTAGAATAAGAAATACCGTTGCGCCATTGGAAGTTCCTTTGCCGGTTCACACGTGAGCAATTCACCGTTCGCGCGCACCTCATAGGTTTCAGGGTTCACCTCAATATGCGGTGTTGCAGTGTTCAGTTTCAAATCGGATTTCCCGATATTACGCGTGTTCTGAACCGCCACTGTTTGCTTAGCAAGACCCAGCTTGTCCCCAATCCCCTCGGCCTGCGCCGCCGCAGAAACAAAGGTCACGGCAGAATGTTCGACCGAGCGCCCATAGGCCCCAAACATCGGACGGCTATAAACCGGTTGCGGCGTTGGAATAGACGCGTTCGGATCACCCATTTGCGCCGATACAATCGTGCCAGACATCAAGACCATCTCAGGCTTCACCCCAAAGAACGCAGGGTCCCACATCACCAAATCGGCACGTTTGCCTTCGGTGATACTGCCAATTTCGTGGCTGATCCCATGTGCGATAGACGGGTTGATCGTGTATTTCGCGATGTAGCGCCGTACACGTTGGTTATCGTTTTCGCCTGTTTCTTCTGGCAAGCGACCACGCTGTTTCTTCATCTTATCCGCGGTCTGCCATGTCCGGATCAAAACCTCACCGACACGGCCCATCGCTTGGCTGTCAGACGCAATGATTGAAAACGCGCCCATGTCGTGCAGAATATCTTCGGCAGCAATGGTTTCACGTCGAATACGGCTTTCCGCAAATGCCACGTCCTCGGGGATGGATTTGTCGAGGTGGTGACATACCATGAGCATGTCCAAGTGTTCTTCCAACGTATTGACCGTATAGGGCCGCGTTGGATTGGTCGAAGATGGCAAAACGTGCTCTTCACCACAAATCTTGATGATGTCTGGTGCGTGACCGCCACC
>JALZUL010000301.1 GCA_023301665.1 Ascidiaceihabitans sp. | reverse complement strand
CAAGAGCGCATGTTGATGGTTCTGAAACCAGAATTGGAAGCCGAAGCAAAAGCCGTCTTTGACAAATGGGACCTTGATTTCGCAATCGTTGGCGAAACCATCGCCGAAGATCGCTTTCACATCCTACACAACGGTGAAACCAAAGCTGATCTGCCGCTCAAGACCCTTGCGGGCACTGCGCCAGAATATGACCGCCCGTGGGTCCCGACACCTGCTGCGGAGCCGCTTGCAGACGTACCCGGCGTTGATCCGATCGATGGATTGCGCGCTTTGATCTCAAGCCCGAATTACGCGGCAAAACAATGGGTTTACGAACAATACGACACAATGGTTATGGCCGACAGCGCCCGCACACCGGGCATCGGCTCGGGGATCGTGCGCATCCATGGCACCGACAAGGCGCTCGCCTTCACCTCAGACGTGACACCGCGCTACGTTAAGGCCAACCCTGTTGAGGGCGGCAAACAAGCGGTCGCAGAAGCTTATCGCAACCTTTGTGCCGTTGGTGCCACACCGCTGGCAACAACCGACAACATGAACTTTGGCAATCCTGAAAAGCCGGAAATCATGGGCCAATTCGTTGGCGCGATCGACGGGATTTCCCAAGCGGTCAGCGCCCTTGATATGCCCATCGTGTCCGGCAACGTTTCTCTTTACAATGAAACCGACGGGACCGGCATTTTGCCGACCCCCACCATCGGTGCTGTTGGCTTGATCAAACACACCGACGACATCATCGGTTCTGAAGTGCGCGAAGGTCACGTGGCCTTGGTCATCGGCGAAACCGAAGGCCACCTTGGTCAATCCGCATTGCTGGCCGAAGTCTTCAGCCGCGTTGAAGGCGACGCCCCACACGTTGATCTTGTGGCCGAGGCAAAACACGGCCAGTTCGTGCGCGACAACCGCGAGATGATCAAAGCCTGCACCGACATCAGCGATGGCGGCCTTGCTTTGGCAGCCTTTGAGCTTGCCGAAGCTGCAGGCGTTGGCGTTTGGCTCGACAGTGATGACACACCAACATTGTTCGGCGAAGACCAAGCGCGTTACTTGATCGCTTGCAACTTTGACCAAGCCGAAGCGCTTATGCTGGCCGCAGGACAAGCAGGTGTTCCAATCCAGTCAGTGGGCAAATTCACCGGCGATACCATGTGGATGGGCAACTGCAGCGCGCCGATGTCAGAACTGTCTGCAATCTACCGCTCTAGCTTTGCAGCAGCGGTTGCGTAACGCACCAATTCAAGAATAAAGTACCGGCGAAAGCCGGTGCCTTTGGATCACGCTTGCTGGGTTAAGCTACTCAACAAGCGTGTTTTTTCACCCACGTCATCTGGCCGCGAGATCACCTCTGCCAATTCTTCCAATGATGCAATTGAGTGACCCGCGCGAAAGCTATCCACATAAGGCAACATCGCCTTGATACCCTGCGCTTTGGGGGCAAATTCATCCCATCGCAGCAACGGATTGAGCCAAATCAAACGTTTGGCACTCAACTGTATGCGTTGGACCTGTTTGCTCAAGGCTTCACTCTCTCCACGTTCCAGCCCGTCCGTGATTAACAAAACAACAGCGCCCTGCCCCATGACGCGGCGTGACCAATCGCGGTTAAAGGTCTCAAGACATTCCCCAATCCGTGTGCCCCCCTCCCAATCCTGCGCCTCCGCGCCCGCGGCCGCCAATGCTGCATCCACATCGCGTTGCTTAAGGTGACGGGTGATATTGGTCAGTCGGGTGCCAAACGTAAACGCATGTACCTTTGCCCACCCAGCCCCTTTGGCATTGCTGACCGCATGTAGGAAATGCAAAACAGCCCGTGAGTATTGGCTCATTGATCCAGAAATATCGCAAAGCACCACCAAATTTGGCCACCTTGGGCGCGGTGCTTTGTAGGCGAGCTTGTGCAACTCGCCACCTTTACGCATTGCCGCGCGCAGAGTTTTCGCAGCATCTATCTTACCGGAAGCGGCAGTCTGAGAGCGGCGTGATTTCATAGGCTCTATAGGCAGCTTGATCCGTGCCAGCATACGTTTGGCCGCCGCCATTTCTGCCGTACTCATCTGTTCAAAATCTAATGAGCGCAGTCGTTCCTCAGTGCTGATCGTCAATGACGCGTCAATTTCGATCTCGCTGGTGTCATCTTCATTGGGGTTTTCCGGCTGATCAACCGGTGCATCAGCCCCGTCCAGCAATGCCTCTGCCGCGCGTTTTTCCGCAGCCTGCGCATTGCGTTCTTCTTGAACACCGCGGATCGCGGGCAGCATCGCTGCCATCATGTGCTCAAGGTATTGTGGGTCACGCCAATACAATCGAAACACTTGGCCATACACAGCGCGGTGTTCAGGCCGGTTCACAAAACACGCGTGCAACGTCCAATAAAAATCGGCTTTATTGCTGAAACCCGCAGCTTCAACAGCACGAATGGCATCAATCACACGCCCCGGCCCAATAGGCAGGCCGGCACGTCGCAGAGCGCGCGCGAAATGCGTGATATTGCCCGCTAACTTGGGGTTCTCGGGCAATTCTAAAGGAATGTGTTCAACCATATTTTAACATTCAGGCTCTTAGCCCCACACCCCCAACGGATTCCTTGGTCCAAAACCTCACGAGGTCGGCTCAAGCGCGGCTTTGGCTTGGTCTAAAATCCGCTTGGCCTCAGAACCATGGAGCTTGGCTATATCGTCTTGGTATTTCAAAATAGCACCTAGAGTGTCGGCGATCACTTCTGGGCTAAGGGCGATCACATCAAGCGCCAGCAAACATTTTGCCCAATCGATTGTCTCGGCAACGCCCGGTTTTTTAAACAAATCTTCGGTTCTAAGCTTTTGAACAAAAGCGACTATTTCACGGCTTAAGGTTTCAGCTGCTTCAGGGGCTCTTGCGGTCAATATCTCCATTTCCCGCTCGAAATCTGGGTAATCGACCCAATGGTATAAGCAACGCCGCTTTAGTGCGTCATGGACCTCACGGGTTCGGTTAGATGTCACGATAACAATGGGCGGCTCAGGTGCTTTTATGGTTCCAAGCTCGGGAATGGTCACTTGGAAATCGCTCAAGGCTTCCAACAAGAACGCTTCAAACGGCTCATCGGTTCGGTCAAGTTCGTCGATCAACAAGACCGGTGCGCCATTTTCATCTGGTCGCATGGCTTGCAATAAGGGACGCTCAATTAAGAACTCATCACTAAACAATTCCGCTTGCAGCGCATCACGTGCAGTTGTGCCTGCAGCCTCTGCGGTGCGTATGGCGATCATTTGCGCCGGAAAGTTCCACTCATAGACAGCCGTCGCCGCATCTAGCCCTTCGTAACATTGCAGCCGGATCAAACGTTTCCCCATGCTGGCAGCAAGGGCTTTGGCAATTTCGGTTTTACCCACGCCAGCTTCGCCTTCCAGAAAAAGCGGACGCCCTAATTTTAGCGATAAAAAAACCACCGTCCCAAGCGCACGGCTACACACATACCCCTGTTCCCCCAGCATAGATTGAACACCATCAATGGATGAAATATCGGTCATTTTACGCTCCCTTATCGAACTCAAGGGTGCATTGACTGCATCATCAGTCAAGCCTTGAAAATGTTCCGTTGGGTTCATACGGATGTTGCTCGCCTTCAAAGCGCAACGCTTCACAACACGTCAAACACTACCCGCGCGAGAAAAATAGCCGCTTGATTGCACCATATTTTGCCTAATTTTGCCATATTGTGGCGTTAAATTTAGATCAATAGCCGCCCGTCAGAGGTGGATCTGGTTTATTGAGGAACTGAAACATGCAAGATGAAAAAAGTGTATTCGATACATCTTTGACTGATCTCTCAAAGGGAGAATGGGTCCAGAAAATTGCAGAAACCGCCCAAAATCATGGTCGTTTCGAGGTTCTTGGCAAAAGTCACTTTGCCGCTTTCATGAAAGAAAAGCCTGTTCTGCTTGTCACATTCGAGACCGTCGAAGGGATTCGCAGTCATTCGCCATCAGCACATCCATTCGGATGGGAATTGGCGAAATCAGATGGGTGGTCGACCCTTAGTGTTATCTGTGAAGGTCAAACTTGGTTCCGTGATCCCGCAATCTACGGCTTTTTTGATAGACTGATCGATGATGGGTTCTTCGATGAGTTCGAGCAAGTCGTCTTTTACGGTGCAGGATCATGTGGCTACGCCGCCTCCGCCTTCTCGGTCGCAGCACCAGGTGCCACAGTTATTGCAGTACAACCTCAGGCAACACTAGATCCACGTGTCACCGAATGGGATGAGCGCTTCAAGAAAATGCGGAGCATGGATTTCACATCACGTTACGGTTACGCCCCCGATATGTTAGATGCGGCCGAAAAGGCTTATGTTCTGTATGATCCTTACATCGAAATGGATGCCGCGCATGCGGCGATGTTTACACGTTCAAATGTGAAAAAATTCCGTCTTCCCAATATGGGCTATGGCTTACACGGCGAAATGGAGAAGATGGAAATGTTGTCGCCATTGATCAAAGCGGCTGCCAACGACAATCTTACAACCTTGAAGTTTGCACAACTGTATCGCGCCCGCCGCGACAACCGCGCATATCTTTATCGCCTTATGCAGCGCTTGGACGCGGACACCCGTGATCCATTGACCATAATGTTGTGTGAGCATGTGACCAGCCGTTTCCGTGCCTCTAGATTCTCCAGCAAACTGGCAAAGTTGAAGCCGCAAAGCTCTCAGGACTAGCCTTGAGCGCACTGTCATGCTACCGCGCAGACCATGACATCTAAGATCACGCTTCGACGCCCCGATGACTGGCACCTACACTTGCGCGATGGCGATATGCTGCGCGCAGTCTTGCCATCTACCGCAACCCATTTTGCACGCGCAATCATCATGCCGAATCTTGTGCCACCCGTGGTCAAGGGGAGCGATGCATCCGCGTACCGCGATCGGATCTTGGCAGCCCTACCCGAGGGGTCAACCTTTGAACCCTTGATGACGCTCTATCTGACCGAAGACACTGATCCTGATGATGTGGCTGCGGCCCACGCTTCGGGCTTGATCAAAGCGGTAAAGCTTTATCCTGCTGGTGCCACCACCAATTCTGCGTCAGGTGTGAGCCACTTTGATAAGGTAAGACCAACGCTTGAGCGTATGGCAGAAATCGGCCTGCCCCTTTGTGTGCACGGCGAAGTCACAGACGCGGACATCGATATTTTTGACCGTGAAGCCGTCTTTATTGACCGTGTCCTTGATCCGATCCGCAAAGCCACGCCGGACTTGCGTGTTGTGATGGAACACATCACCACGGCAAATGCCGTAGAATATGCGCGTAGCCAAGGCGACAATTTGGGGGCAACGATCACAACGCATCACTTGGTGATCAACCGCAATCATATCCTCGCCGGTGGTATCAAGCCGCACTATTATTGCTTGCCTGTCGCCAAACGCGAAGAGCATCGCCTTGCCCTGCGTGACGCTGCCACATCAGGCGAAGCACGGTTCTTCCTTGGCACCGACAGCGCGCCGCACACGGATGCAAACAAATTGCTACCATGCGGCTGTGCTGGGTGCTTTACCGCCCCCAACACCATGTCGATCCTTGCTCAAGTCTTTGAGGACGACAATGCTTTGGACAAACTCGAGGGCTTCACCTCGCTTAATGGTCCAGCGTTTTATGGGTTACCAGTGAACGAAGACACGCTGACCCTCACCAAGGGCGATCCAGTCACCTACCCTAGCCATGTTGAAACGCCTGATGGTCCCGTCACCGTTTTTGACCCCGGCTACGATCTAAATTGGAGCGTCGCGTAAACTTGCGCCGCTTACGCTCACTCCGGCCACAGTGATACAAAGGATAAACCATGATCCCATCCAGCTACCCAGATGCCAAAGAAATGGCGCGTCTCACAGCGCGTATGTTGCTCGAAATCAAAGCCGTGCACTTTAACACGGACGAGCCATTCACGCTCTCGTCTGGCTTGCCAAGCCCAACCTATATCGATTGCCGCAAATTGATCAGCTACCCGCGCATTCGCTCTACCTTGATGGATTTCTTGAGCGTTACAGTTATGCGCAATGTTGGTTTCGAGGCATTCGACAACATCGCGGGTGGCGAGACCGCAGGCATCCCATTTGCCGCGCTTGTTGCTGAGCGTTTGGCGCTGCCAATGACCTATGTGCGCAAAAAGCCCAAAGGCTACGGACGGAATGCACGCATCGAGGGCACAATGTCTGAGGGCGAGCGGGTTTTGTTGGTCGAAGACCTCACAACGGATGGCGGATCAAAGCTGTCGTTCGTGGATGCGATTCGCGAAACCGGTGCCACGTGTGCCCATACAGCCGTCATTTTCTACTACGGCATTTTCCCCGAAACGGAAAAGACCTTGGGCGATCATGGGGTTGGCCTGCATTACCTATGTACATGGTGGGATGTGCTTGAAGAAGCCAAAGCTTCTGGTGCGTTTGATGCTGAGACGATCAAGGGTGTTGAAGCCTTCTTAAACGACCCACGTGCGTGGCAAGAAGCCAATAAAAAATCTTAAAAAACCTAACAGCATCTAGGCTAATGCGTGTAATTCGCACCTAGATGCTGTATGACCACCCCTAAAGCAAAGATATCCACAAGATATCCAGATTGCGCTAACTGGCCTTTGACGTTTATGACAAACGTCAAAAGTCGGGGATGAAATGGGGATCACATGAACGAAATTAGCAGCATACCAGCCTCCGGCATTCCAGAAGTTCAAGCTGCTGAGACCATGCCCCATTCCATCGAGGCAGAGCAGCAGCTTTTGGGTGCGATTCTGACCAACAATGATGTCTACGACCGCGTGGCTTCCGTTATCGGCGAAAAGCACTTTTACGAGCCGGTACACGGCCGCATCTTTGATATTGCCGCCGCGCGCATTGGCAAGAATAATCTTGCCAGCCCCGTCACACTCAAAGCCTTTATGGCCGACGACGAAGGCCTGAATGAGCTAGGTGGTGCTGGCTATTTGGCCCGTCTTGCTGGCTCAGCCGTCAGTGCCTTTGCTGTGCGCGATTATGCTCAAATGATCTACGATTTGGCGGTACGCCGTGATCTGATCCTGTTGGGCCGCGACATCAGCGCCAAAGCGGCCCAAGTAAACGTGGATTCCGAGCCGCGCGAGCAAATCGTAGAGGCTGAACAACAGCTCTATAAGCTTGCCGAACAAGGCCAAACAGAAAGCGGTTTCCAAAGCTTCTTGAAAGCTGTGACCGAGGCCGTGAATGTCGCCAACACCGCCTACCAGCGTGATGGTGGGATGTCTGGTATCTCGACAGGCTTGATTGATATGGACAAAAAGCTTGGTGGCTTGCACCCATCCGACCTTTTGATCCTTGCGGGTCGTCCCTCAATGGGGAAAACATCGCTCGCGACAAACATCGCCTTTAACGTTGCCAAAGCCTACAAACGTGGGTTGTTGCATGACGGTTCTGAGGGCGCAGTAGAGGGTGGCGTTGTTGGGTTTTATTCGCTCGAAATGAGCGCCGATCAGTTGGCCGCACGTATTTTGTCTGAAGCCTCAGAGGTGCCATCCGAACAAATCCGCCGCGGTGACATGACCGAGACCGAATTTCGCCGTTTCGTAGACGCGGCCAAATCGCTTGAAGCGTGCCCGTTGTTCATCGACGATACGCCCGCCCTGCCCATCAGCCAATTGGCAGCCCGCGCCCGT
>JALZUL010000300.1 GCA_023301665.1 Ascidiaceihabitans sp. | reverse complement strand
GACAGCTGGCACCCCGATCACGGCGAAGTCGACGTGACCCAAATCATCCAAACCCTTATGGGCAACGCCGACAAAGGGCGCGACCTTGTCAAACGCCTCCCCGCCCTCCTCGGGAGCGACCGCGCCCCCTGCCCACAGGGCTGTGACCGCGCACTCGAATTTGCCATCCTCACAGCGCCCGAAGCGCGGGATCCCGCAGTCATCGCCAAACTCGACGCCGTCGCTGGGCGGATGTTATGAGCCAAGACACCCCGCACTGGAAAACCAAAATGGGCCAAGGGTTGGAAAAACTCAGCCATGACGTGTTTGATGCCCTGCGCTGGATGTTTACCATCGGGGTTGTGCGCATGATCGCGCTCCAATCGGGGTCTAATCTGGCACTAGCCTTGTCTTATGCGCTGTCTGTCGTCTTGTTCCTCTTCTTGATGTCGATCTTTCTTTTGCGCGGCAATGTCACCGTCTTTCGCGGCACAACACGCAAAGCCCAATCAGGGAACATGGCGGTCAACCTGACAATTTGCACAGCCGCCTTCGCAAGCTGCCTCTGGCTGACATACGAAATGGTCGAACTCTTCATCGCCTTTCAATTAAATTAGCACCCCGACACCGACGCTGCCCCAGTCATAAAGCAATAAAGGAATACAAATGCCTTTCGAACTTTGGCTCACCTTCGCCGCCGCATCCGCCACTCTGCTCATGCTCCCTGGGCCCACGCTGATGCTGGTTCTCAGCTACGCCATGACCCAAGGCCGCCGCGTCGCCATCGCCTCAGCCCTCGGCGTCGCAGCGGGTGATCTCATCGCCATGACCATCTCGGTCATCGGCCTTGGCGCATTGTTCTTGGCCTCAGCACTGGCGTTCAGCATCCTCAAATGGATCGGGGCCGCCTATCTCATCTACCTCGGCGTCAAAATGTTCCGCAGCGCCACCAGCACCACATCAGCACTGATGAGCAAACCTGCAGATCAACCGGCAGGGAAAGTGTTCAGCGACCTGACAATGGTCACAGCGCTCAACCCAAAATCCAACACTTTCTTCATCGCCTTTGTCCCACAGTTCATCCAAGCCGACGCCGCATTCGCCCCCCAAGCCGCAATCTTGATCGCAACCTTCGTCGCACTGGCGGGTATCAACGCACTGATCTTCGCCCTTACCGCCAATGCAATGCGCAAACGCATCACACGGCCAAGCTTTCAAACGTGGCTCAACCGTATTGGGGGTGGCACGTTGGTTGCCATGGGGTTAATAACCGCAACCCTACGCCGCGCTTAAGGAACCCGCATGAAAACCGTCCAAGATTACATTCGCACAATCCCAGATTTCCCCCACGAGGGGATCATGTTTCGCGACGTGACCACGCTGTTCGAAGACCCGCGTGGCTTTCGCCTTGCCATCGACCAAATGCTCCACCCTTATGTGGGCACACAAATCGACAAAGTCGTCGGCCTAGAGGCCCGCGGCTTCATCCTTGGCGGCGCAATCGCACATCAGCTGTCAGTCGGCTTTGTGCCAATCCGCAAACAGGGCAAACTGCCCGGCAAAACCATCTCACAGGCCTACACGCTTGAATACGGCGAAGCGGTGATGGAACTGCACGACGATTCAATCAAAGCTGGCGAAAAAATCCTTGTGGTGGATGACCTGCTTGCCACCGGCGGCACGGCTGAGGCCAGCATCAAACTGATCGAACGTTTGGGCGGTGAAATCGTATCTTGTGCCTTTATCATCGACCTCCCTGCTTTGGGCGGGCGCACCAAACTTGAGAAAATGGGCATGGACGTCAGCGTGCTCTGCGAATTCGAGGGCGAATAAATGCGGCGGCTCCTATCAGCCGCTGTTTTGACAATCGCTTGCGCGTCCAGCGCGCAAGCGCAGCTCGCACGTCCTGATACGCTCGAAGACACGCTCACCCAGCTTCAAAGCGAATTCCAAAAAGATCCACGGATCAGCCAGACCACCATCGACCTTGAACAACGCTACCTTAGCTTTCGGATCGATGACGGCCCATTGCAAATCAGCCTGCCCGATACGATCCACGATACCCTGCAATCCAGCGCAGACGACGAAACACGCGAGGACGCGCTCGCGCAATTTGTCACCTTCAGCATCAATGCCGCCATCGCAGCCGCCCCGGATGCACTGCCAACGCTTGAGCGCATCTACCCCGTCATCCGCCCTCTGGGGTTTGGCGCGGAGGCGGCATTTAATGAATTCGACCACACCCCTGTGCGCGATGCTTTCAGCGCGCGCCCAAGCAAGGAAGAGGAAGCCCTCAGCAAACCTGTCTCGCTCCCCTTCGCCGCCAATATGGAGGTCTTCTTTGTCCACGACGGCGATCAGGTCATCGACTTCATCACCGCTCAAGATTTAGAACAGCTCGAACTCACACCTGACGGCCTATTGAACATTGCCACCCTCAACCTGCAAAACCGCGATTGGGACCTCACAATCGAAGGCGGCGATGGATTACACATCTTATCCTTGGATGGGAATTTCGAGACAAGCTACATGCTCAACCGTCCCTTTTGGGAGGGCGTCGATGTGGGGCTTGGCACCATCGTAGCCGTGGTGGCCGCACGTGATCTGGTGTTGTTTGTGGATGGGGATGAAGCAGGCGCGGTTGAAAACCTGCGGACGCTGGTTGATCCCGCAACAAACGAATTTCCCAACCCGATTTCCACAGCTCCCTTGTTTTGGAGAGATGGCGCTTGGCGTAGCATTGAGTAAAATTGTTGGCATTTTTTCAGGGCAAATGGGGCGGTGATTAACCAATTTTAGCAACCCTTCGTTAAGCTTTGAGCCAATTGTACAAATCACCCCCCGAATATGTACATTTGCCAGCGATCTGCGCGAAATTGGGCGCAGACACCCGCGCTGCTTTGTACATATCCCACCCCTGATTTGTACAAAACAGCCAGATGTTGGTGGCGTTAAGGTCACCAAAACCACCCAAACCTCTAGGTTAACACAGCGTCCTTAGCTGCGCAGAACAGCCCCTGGATTCATAATCCCATGCGGGTCCAAAGCGGCCTTAATCGCGCGCATAGTTGCAAGCTTTGTCGCATCCCCATAGCGCTCCAAATCATCGACTTTCAAGCGCCCAACGCCGTGCTCTGCACTCACCGACCCGCCAAGCTCATGGGTCAGGTCATGTACCGCGCGTTTGATCACATCGCGTTTGTCCCGATGCTCATCTTTTGAGCCACCCTTTTGCGGGAAAACATTATAATGCAGATTGCCATCACCGACATGCCCAAAGCAATTGATCCGAAAGTTTCCAATCTTTTCAATACGTTCATTCGCCCGAACAATAAAATCGGCCAAAGCCCCTAACGGTACAGAAATATCGTGGGATGAAATCGAACCGATCAGGCGATTGGCCTCGGGAATAGACTCACGCACGGTCCAAAACTCATCCGATTGTGCCTCAGATTGTGCAATCAGACCATCGCTGACCAGCCCCTGCTCAAGCCCCGCCTCAAACAACTGTTCCAGCGCCAAAGCCGCATCCATCGCTGCAGGAACCCCAACCTCAACCAAGACCATCCATTCAGGTGTATGCTCAAAGGGCCTGCGCACCTGAGGCATTTTTTCTTTCAGAAAATCAATGCCTTGCCGGTGCACCAACTCAAACGCACTGACCATTTCACCAAGCTGATCACGTGCCAAAGACAGCAAAGAAAGCGCGGCTTGCGGGCTTTCGACCACCAGCATCGCAGTGCCGGTTTTCGCAGGTTTCGGCGACAGTTTTAGCGCCGCAGCGGTGATGATCCCCAAGGTACCTTCCGACCCAATCAACAAATGCCGTAAATCATAGCCAGTGTTATTTTTGCGCAGGCGGCTCAACCCATTCCAGATTTCACCAGATGGCATCACAGCCTCGAGACCAAGGCATAAATCCCTTGCATTACCGTACCTTAGCACCGATGTCCCACCCGCATTCGTCGCTAGGTTTCCGCCGATACGCGCAGACCCTTCCGAAGCCAAAGACAAGGGAAACAAGCGATCGACACCATCAGCAGCCTTTTGAATATCCTCAAGAATTGCGCCTGCATCCGCAATTAAAACGTTCTCCTGCGGGAAAACCTCACGCACCGCCGACATCTTTTCTAGACTTAAAATCAAAGGCTTAGACCCGCCTTCGGCCACCTGACCACCAACCAATCCGGTACCACCACCATAGGGAACAATCCCCACGCGCGCAGCAGCGCAGGCCTTGACCAAGGTGCTGACCTCATGAGTGGAGCGCGGCAATGCGACGAGCCCGCTTTGCCCTTTGTAACGTCCACGTGGCTCTTCTAAATACCGTGCATCAGCCGCCATAAACCGATCCGCAGGCAGCAGCGCTTTCAATTCAGCTTCAAAGGTATCGCTTAAGGGATTCAACAAAGGTTTCTCCAAAAAACTCATAAAAGGCAATGCCTTAGCCCGCGTCAGTACGCCCGCGTCGATCGCTGCGCAACGCGGCATAAAGCACATGTGTGCGCCAGCGTCCGCCAATTTGCAGATAGGATTGCGCGACGCCTTCATATTTGAAAGTACAGCGTTCCAAGACCCCCCTTGAGGGCTTGTTTTCAGGCAAACACGCCGCCTCAATCCGGCTCAAATCAAGTTGCACAAACGCATAATGCACAACCGCCAATATCGCCTCGCGCATATACCCGTTTCGGATAAAGGGCTGGCCCGTCCAATACCCTAGAGTACCCGCTTGCGAGGGCCCGCGCCGGATGTTGTCCAACGTGATCGCACCGATCAAAGCGCCATCCTCGCGACGCTCTAAAAACAATGGCATCGCCGTACCCGATGCCACGGAGCGTTGCGCCCAATAAACCCGGTTGGTGAAGGCTTTGCGAGACAAATGATCCCCAGACCAAACCGGTTCCCAAGGTGTCAAAAATTCGCGACTGTGTGCACGTAAAGAAGTCCAAGCTTTAAAGTCTGAATGAACCGGCTGGCGCAGGGTCAACCGTTCTGTTTCAATCCGAACTTTACGTTTACTCAGCAACATTATGCAGCGCGCCTGTCCTGAATTTGTGCAAGCGTCAGGCCATTATCGACCGGTCCATAAAGCGCCAATGCTGCTGGGGCGGTGCTTACCATTTTCTCTGCAAAATCACGTACTTCACCCGTTGTCACTGCGTCAATCATCGATACAGTTTCTTCGAGCGGTGGAATGCGATCCCAGATTTGGATCAGGCGCGCCAGACGCTCTGCACGGTTCGAGGAGCTCTCAAGCCCCATCAACAAACCAGCTTTCATTTGCGCACGTGCACGGGCGATCTCGGCGGGGCTCATATCGCTTGCGGCACGCTTCATTTCGTCAATGGTAATCTCGGCCAATTCACCCAATTGCTCGGCGCTTGTGCCTGCATAAATAGTTGTCATGCCCGTATCACCATGTGCTCCAGCTTGAGCAAAAATTGTGTAACACAGCCCCCGCTTTTCGCGCACTTCTTGGAACAAACGGCTCGACATCCCTCCGCCCAAAGCACTGGCGTAAATTTGCGCCACATAGATATCATCAGCGCGGTAGCCTGGGCTTTCAAAACCCAAAGCAAAATGCGCTTGTTCGAGGGACTTG
Organism: Ascidiaceihabitans sp.; assembly: GCA_023301665.1. Lineage (GTDB taxonomy): Bacteria > Pseudomonadota > Alphaproteobacteria > Rhodobacterales > Rhodobacteraceae > Ascidiaceihabitans. The sequence continues at coordinate 1,595 of JALZUL010000300.1, read as the reverse complement.
TTTTGATGCACCTCGCCGCCGACAAACTGCGCCGGTGCAAGATCAAAGACAGGCGTAGGTTTAAGATGGCCAAACAGCTCTTCGGCCATTTTCACCAAAGCATCATGATCAATCGAACCCGCCGCAGACAAGATCATTTGCTCAGGTCCATAGTGTTGCCCGACAAACTGCGCCAAATCAGCTTTGTTAAACGCCGACACACGTTCCGCTGGACCAAGGATCGTGCGCCCCATGGGTTGGTTTGGATATGCCTTTTCTTGGAGCCAATCAAAGATTACATCGTCGGGTGTATCAAGGGCCTGACCGATTTCTTGCAAAATCACACCGCGTTCGATTTCGATCTCATTCTCATCGAACACAGGATTCAAAAGAATGTCTGAAATGACATCCAAAGCCAGCGGCACATCGTTTTCCAAAACGCGCGCGTAATAGGCCGTCACTTCGCGGCTGGTGTATGCGTTGATATAGCCGCCAACGTCTTCAATTGCCTCAGCAATTTGCAGGGCGCTACGACGCTTGGTTCCCTTGAACGCCATGTGCTCTAGGAAATGTGCGATGCCATTTTGCGCCGTTGCCTCATGGCGCGCGCCCGCACCAACCCAAATGCCGATCGTTGCCGAAGCAAGCCCGGGCATATGTTCGGTGACAATGCGAAAGCCATTGGACAAACGATGATGTTGCAAGCTCGACGACTTTGTCACTAGCGGATGTTTCCTTTGATATGTTCTTTGAGTGCGCCCAAGTCATTTGCAATGCGCGTCACGCGCTCATCGCGTTCGAAAAGATCCGCCATCCGTGGGGGCAAGGCTGGACGGATACCGCTTGCAGCTTCCACCGCGTCAGGGAACTTGGCCGGATGAGCTGTTGCCAAGGTAACCATTGGCGCGTCGCCAGTTGGGTGTTCATTCGCAACCTTCACGCCAATCGCAGAATGCGGGCAAAGCAGTTCGCCAGAGCTTTTCAACGTATCAGTAATCGTCGCGCTGGTTTCTTCTTCAGACGCGCGGCCAGAGTCGTAGTGACCCTGTAGAACCTGCATAGCGCCTTGGCTGACCTCAAACCCGCCTTGCTTGAGCTCATCCATCAACTGAGACACGGCATTGCCATCACGGTCATAGGCATCAAACAAAGCACGCTCGAAATTCGAGCTCACTTGAATGTCCATCGATGGGCTGATGGATGGTGTCGTTTCGCCTTTGTGATAGCCCTGCCCGCTGAGGCAGCGGTGCAAGATGTCATTTTGGTTCGTTGCAACAACCAAACGATCAATTGGAAGCCCCATGCTTTTCGCAATGTAGCCTGCAAAGATGTCACCAAAGTTGCCGGTGGGCACCGTAAAGCTGACCTTGCGATCTGGTGCGCCGACAGACACTGCAGATGTAAAGTAATAGACAACCTGCGCCAAAACACGGGCCCAGTTGATTGAGTTTACACCTGCCAAACGCACGCCATCGCGGAATTCGAAATCGTTGAACATATCTTTGAGGCGGGCCTGACAATCATCGAAATCACCATCCATCGCCAGCGCGTGTACGTTTGATTCAGATGGGGTTGTCATCTGACGGCGCTGCACTTCAGAAATGCGGCCATGTGGG
>JALZUL010000299.1 GCA_023301665.1 Ascidiaceihabitans sp. | reverse complement strand
GGCATGGTTTTCAAAAAACTGGATCATCGCTTTCGCCGGAAAATCCATTATTTTTTGGGTCGGTGTTGACCAAATCGCGCCGGACAATGGCAAAAGGTAAAAATCGCGAAACCAATCACCCGTCCCGAGTTTTTCCAAGAATTCCGCAGTTGTCAGGCTTGGGTCTTGCGACAACTTTAGTGCATTTTTGTTAAACCGAAAAATGTCACGCACCATGCCAAGAAACTTGGGATTCAACGCATTCTTGCGTTGAGCAAACAACGCATCGAGATTGGATAGGCCATATTCCAAACGCCCACCACCGATTGACGCGCCAAAGCTCATGTTCGATTTCACAACCGGCACATTTAACTCATCAAACAGCGCGGTCATTTTCGGGTAATTCGCATAATTGAAAACGATAAACCCAGTATCAACCGGTTGATCACCATGCTTGCCCGCGATTTTTGTACGTGCATGCCCCCCTAACCGATCTTCGGCCTCGAACAACGTGACCTGCATGTCGTGCCCCAACCGATAGGCGGCACCCATCCCGGAAATACCACCACCAACGATAGCGACTTTCTGGGCCTTGGTATTGTTTGCGGCGTCGTGCGGTTGTTCAAAAGGCATAGAATTTGATATCCTAGAAGTCTGTTACTCAAAACGTATACGCCGCGGCTTTCAAAACGGATGTCAAAGTTACAGATTAAAATGATCCGAAGCACAAACCAAAGCGTACACTTGATATGTTAGCGGGTTTTGATACAGCCATACCGGTAGATACTCCGGGTCAAATATTAGGGACAGCACTTGAAATGGGCGCTGTGAAAATACCACGCGTGACAGATAACAAAAAACGAACCCTCTGGATAACGCATGTACATCGCATTCGCGACAATCGCGACAAGACAGCATTTTCCGAGCTCTATGCTCATTTTGCACCTCGTGTAAAAGGCTTCCTGATCAAGTCTGGTGCGGACAGCACAACAGCAGAAGAATGCGCTCAAGAGGTGATGATCACGCTGTGGCACAAGGCCCATCTGTTTGATCCGTCTCGCGCTTCAGTGGCCACATGGGTGTTCACAATCGCGCGCAACAAACGGATCGACGTCCTGCGCAAGCAACGTCGCCCTGAACCAGAAGATCTGAATTGGGGTCCCCAAGAAGAACCAGATCAAGCAGATGTTTTAGCGTTTCAAGAAGAAACCCAAATTTTAAGCAAAGCCCTAACCACACTTCCACAGGCCCAGCGCACCTTGATCGAACAAGCCTACTTTGGCGATCTGTCGCATAGCGAGATCGCCAAAGAAACGGGCCTGCCCCTAGGCACGATCAAATCGCGTATTAGGTTAGCCCTCGAACGGTTGCGTCAGGTAATGAAATGAATGGTACTATGAGAACAGATATCAAACATCACCTCTCGGACGAAATCCTTTTGGCTTATTCAGCCGGGTCCCTTCCCGAGGCATTTAACCTTTTGGTCGCAACGCATATTTCGCTTTGCGACACTTGTCGCGCTCAATTACAAGCCTGCGACGCCCTAGGCGGGGCCTTGGTCGAGGACATACGAACCGATATTGCTCCTATGAGCGAGGGCAGCCTTGCCGCGGCGATGGCAGCGCTCTCAGACGCGCCGCTCACCGAACCCACAAAGACGGTTAGACCTGTCGGTGTCCTCCCGAGCCCACTACAGGATTACGTCGGCGGTGACCTGGACGCGATTAAATGGCGTCCAATTGGGATGGGTGTGAAACAAGCAATCCTAGCCACGTCACGACACGCAAGCGCACGGCTTTTGTCGATCCCTGCAGGGTCAGCGATGCCCGATCATGGTCACAACGGCCTTGAGATGACCCTTGTCTTGCAAGGTGCCTTTCAGGACGATGAAGACTATTTCACGCGCGGTGATGTCGAGATTGCAGACAGCGACTTAGAACACACCCCTGTCGCCGACATTCATGAAGATTGCATATGCCTTGCGGTGACTGACGCTCCGTTGCGCTTCAAGGGTTTCTTCCCTCGGATCATGCAAAAGATCATTCGGATTTAGAGAATTGCCAACAACGGCTCTTTAAATCTGAATAGACGCCCGTTTTCAGTCGGCAAACATATCAGCTTATTGCTATGCTTTGCCCATGCTGTTTGATCTGCCCGATGACGACACCCTCTACAACGCGCTCTTAAATCGAGATCCTGCTTTTGATGGATTGGTTTTTGTCGGAGTGCGGTCAACCGGTGTATTTTGCCGTCTAACCTGTCCGGCCAGAAAACCAAAATTTGCGAATTGCACTTTCTACCAAACACCAACCGCTTGTATCGATGCAGGGTTTCGTCCGTGTAAACGATGTCACCCTATACATGCACTAAGCCCTGACGATCCGTCGGTCCAAGATCTGTTGACACGATTGGACGCAAACCCAACCCACCGCTGGACCCAGTCCCAAATCACCAAATTAGGGTATGACCCCTCTACCATCAGGCGCGCATTCAAGCGTACGTTTGGAACCACCTTTCTTGAACTTGCTCGCGCCCGTCGACTGCAAGCAGGCTTCACAACGCTGTCACGCGGTGGGCAAGTCATTGATGCACAGCTAGATGCCGGTTTTGAAAGTGCGTCTGCCTTTCGAACCGCTTTCGCAAAAATGACCGGCGTAAATCCAAATTCATTTTCGCAAAATGCCATACTTAAAGCCGATTGGTTTCAAACCACTTTGGGTCCCATGATCGCAGTCGCTGATAATACGCATCTCCATCTGCTCGAATTTGCAGACCGCAAAGCACTACCAACCGAGCTGAAGCGTCTGCAACAAAGCGCTGGCGGAATTGGACGCGGAATTGGACTGGGCACGACGGCCCCCCTCGAACAGGCAAAGGCAGAGCTACTGGCTTATTATGCCGGAACTCATAAATCATTCGAAACCCCACTTGCTCTACACGGGACCTCATTCACGAAATCTGTCTGGGAAACATTGCGCAAAATACCTGCGGGCCAGACCCAATCTTATGCCGAACTCGCCCAACAACTGGACCGCCCCAACGCCACTCGCGCTGTCGCTCGCGCCAATGGAACAAATCAAATCGCCATCCTGATCCCGTGCCATCGTATCATCGGCACGAACGGGGACCTCACCGGTTATGGTGGTGGTCTTTGGCGCAAACGCAAATTGATTGAACTTGAAAGGCAATACAAATGAGCAACAATTTTAAAAACCTCCACATTCCCGGCGCGCCCTTAGTGCTTTACAACATCTGGGATGCAGGCAGCGCTGTTACAATCGCCAATACCAAACCGGCAGCAATCGGGACTGGCAGCTGGGCAATGGCAAAGGCACAAGGTTACGATGACGGTGAAGAAATGCCGTTTAGTCATGTCGTCCAAACAGTCGCGCAAATCACACAGGCAGTTGACCTGCCTGTGACTGTAGATTTCGAGACCGGATACGCCGACGATTTAGCGACCCTACAAACCAACATCGACAGATTGATAGGTCAAAACATCGTCGGCGTGAACTTTGAGGATCGCCTTATCGGTAAGTCTGGCCTTCGCAGTACACAGGATCAATGTGCGAGGATCGAGGTTTTGCGCAAGACGAGCCAAGAGCTCTTTATCAATGCCCGGTGCGATTTGATGTTTGATGGTTCAAAACCCGACGTACAAGCCGAGCGTATTGATGAACTTGTTAAACGGGCCAAAGCCTACGCAGATAGCGGCGCTGACGGTCTCTTTGTACCCGGCCTTGAGGCACCCAATCTGATCGAAGTCGTTTGCAATCGTTCGCCATTGCCCGTCAACATTATGCGCATGAGCGACACGCCGATCTCAGAACTGGCGGCACTGGGCGTCGCCCGTATTAGCCACGGCCCACGCCCCTACATTCAGTTGATGAAATCCTTGTCGGAGCATGCTCGCGCAATTTAACTTTCAGGCTTTGCAAGGGGAACAACATTGGCCTGTTCCTCTTGTGTCAGTTCCTCGAAATCAAAGTTGTCCAATCGGGCCGCACGTTTTCCTGCCCGCTCTGCTGCGGTGTTGATACCGTCTAAATCTTTGCGCGCCTGACCAAAGTGCGTGTTCAGCTTATCGACCCGCTCAACAACCAACTCAACATCGCGGTGCAAGCTTTTCAACGTTGTGCGAATTGCCCCCGCTTGCTCACGCATCCGCGCATCTTTCAAAATGGCCCGCATCGTATTCAAGGTCGCCATGCAAGTTGTCGGCGAAACGATCCAAACCCGTTGATCGAACCCTTCGCGCACCAGCTCTGGGAAATTCGCGTGTAGCTCCGCGTAAACCGCTTCAGAGGGTAAAAACATTAACGCACCATCGGCGGTCTCACCCTCGATGATGTATTTTTCGCTGATATCCTTGATGTGCTTCTTCACCGAAACGCGCATCGCCTTGGCGGCCTCATTGACCTCCCAATCGGTCTTGGCGCGGCGCATTGCTTCATAGGCTTCGAGTGGGAATTTACTGTCGATCACAATCGGTCCCGGAGGGTTAGGCAAAGCGATCAAACAGTCGGCACGTTTGCCGTTGCTTAGAGTAGCTTGCAGCTGAAAGCTATCTTTTGGCAGGGCTTTCCCAACAATGTCAGTCAGTTGAATTTCCCCAAAGGCACCGCGGGTTTGTTTGTTGCTCAAAATGTCTTGCAAGGACAGAACATCACCCGAAAGCTTGGTAATGTTGTCTTGGGCCTTATCGATGGACGCCAGACGTTCTTGCAGTTGGGTCAAGCTCACCGTGGTTTGTTTAGAAGACCCATGAAGCGTTTCTTTCATCCGTTCCTGCATCTCGGTCATCGCGTGCTGAGATCGCATTGCATTCTCAGCCAAACGGTCTTGCATCTGCTGCTGAACCGCGCCCAATCTAGCCTCCATGGTTTGGGTGATCTGAGCTTGCGCGTTTACCTGCGTATCCGACACCGTTTGCAGGCCACCCTGCAAAGTCGCCTGTCCTAAGCTGAGTTGCTGAACGTGTTGCCCTAGAACCCCCATTTGCTGCGCAAGTGGCGCGGTTGCTGCTGCAGAGCGTCCAGCGGCACGCACTGCGAAAATCAATAAAACGACAATCAAGATGACGACTAAAATCGCAATCAGTGCAGCAATCACCAATGGATCCCCCAATGCATAGGTCTGTCCTGAAATCTCAATCATGTCCGTCCAAACAATCGTTCAATATCATGCAGCTTCAGCTCC
>JALZUL010000298.1 GCA_023301665.1 Ascidiaceihabitans sp. | reverse complement strand
GTGTGCGGGTGTGGCGGAATTGGTAGACGCACTTGGTTTAGGTCCAAGCGCCTTTGGCGTGGGGGTTCGAGTCCCTTCACCCGTACCACAAACTATGAAGCTTAAGCTTCCTTCCTAATTTCCAAGTTTTTGATGCGATGTTTGCGGTACTTTCCCGTTTCGTTCGAAATTTGTGATCGTCCCTCAGATGAGGGGGGCAAAACTTTCCTCTATCGCGGTAAATTCTGGGTCTAATCTCGTTTCAGGGCGATGCGCCTCTTGCGTATGGCAGACCTGCCCAATAGAAGGGCACAAATTTTCTGCCAGCGCCGCTTTCGGCGCCCTAATTCTATGGAGCACACATGCAGGTCACCGAGACGCTTAACGAAGGTCTGAAACGCGGTTATTCTATCACCGTAACTGCGGCCGAATTGGACGCGACTGTTAACACCAAGCTGGTTGAAGCGCAGCCAGAAGTCGAAATGAAGGGCTTCCGTAAAGGTAAAGTTCCTATGGCGCTGCTGAAAAAGCAGTTTGGCGATCGTCTTATGGGCGAAGCGATGCAAGAATCCATCGACGGCGCGATGAACAAGCATTTTGAAGAGACCGGTGATCGCCCAGCGATGCAGCCAGACGTCAAAATGACCAATGAAGATTGGAAAGCTGGCGACGATGTAAACGTCGACATGACATACGAAAAGCTTCCTGAGATTCCTGAAGTTGATCTCAGCACAATCGCGCTTGAGAAATTGGTTGTTAAAGCGGATGACGCAGCAATCGAAGAAGCGCTTGGTAACTTGGCCGAAACAGCTCAAGATTTCAAAGCACGTAAAGCCGGCTCAAAAGCCAAAGACGGCGACCAAGTCGTTATGGACTTTGTTGGTAAAGTTGACGGCGAAGCGTTTGAAGGTGGATCTGCCGAAGATTACCCACTGGTTTTGGGTTCAAACTCATTCATCCCAGGTTTCGAAGAGCAATTGGTTGGCGTAAAAGCGGGCGAAGAAAAAGCAGCGACTGTTTCTTTCCCTGATGATTACCAAGCTGAGCACCTTGCGGGCAAAGAAGCTGTATTTGATTGCTCGATCAAAGAAGTAAAAGAGCCTGTTGCCGCTGAAATCAACGACGAGATGGCCAAAAAGTTTGGTGCCGAAGATCTTGCTGCGTTGAAAACTCAGATCGGTGAGCGCCTTGAAGCAGAATATGCTGGTGCATCACGTGCGATCATGAAGCGCGGCTTGTTGGACGCAATGGATGACTTGGTAAGCTTTGATTTGCCACCATCCTTGTTGGACGCAGAAGCTGGCCAAATCGCGCACCAGCTGTGGCACGAGGACAACCCAGAGGTTGAAGGTCACGATCACCCAGAAATCGAAACAACAGACGAGCACAAAGAATTGGCAACACGCCGCGTTCGCCTAGGCTTGTTGTTGGCTGAATTGGGTCAGAAAGCCAAAGTCGACGTGACAGACGCTGAAATGACGCAAGCGATCATGAACCAAGCGCGCCAGTACCCTGGTCAAGAACGCCAGTTCTTTGAATTCGTTCAGCAAAACCAACAAATGCAGCAGCAGCTTCGCGCGCCTTTGTTTGAAGACAAAGTTGTAGACTTTGTATTTGAACAAGCAAAAGTGTCCGAAAAAGAAGTGTCTAAAGAAGATCTTCAAAAAGCTGTTGAAGCGCTCGAAGACGAATAATCTTTGCATCGTTAAGATGTAAAAAAGGGGCCGCTTCTGTCTGGGAGCGGCCCTTTTTCTTTGATCCAAGGGCAGGTGGGGCACATGAGCAAGGTTGTATCTCCGACATTTCCAACCAGACATGGTTACATGACCAAGGTGGCGCAGAAGGCCTATGTAGCTTCGGCTGTCGAAAAGGGGCTTTTGCCCGCAGACGCGATGCGCAGGGCTGATCTGGTGGGGCTAAAAGCGTCTTCCGATCCAAACGTGCCAATCCAGTTCTGGCAGCTTTTTTCGGTTCTTGGCCCTGAGGCAATCATCGCAATTGTTCACGACTTTTATGAACGTGTGTTTGCCGATGAGGATTGGTTTGTCTCGGTTTTTGCCCGCGTCGGTGGGGTCGAGCACCACGTGAACACGCAAGCCTCAATGTGGGCAGATACGATGGGTGGGGGGCCGTATTATCACGGGGCCGAGTTTCGCCTGAGCTTTCACCACACACATAATGCGATGGCTCTGATGAATGACCGCGGCGCAGAGCGATGGGTTTCTTTGATGAACCAAAGCCTGACAGCCTGCGCAGATCAAATGACAGCTGATCCAAGGGTACGATTAAGTCTCAATACCTTTTTGACCCATTTTCTTGGAAAATACGCGGTTGAATTTGGCTTGGGAAATGTCGGTGCCTTTGGCGAATTAAACGGGCCTTACCCCAACGCGTGACCCGCTTATGCGGGGAGATACTTCCATTGCAATGCGCCGCAAGCCCCGACAAACAGTGCAACAATGATCGTGAACGCAATCCCAAGCGCAGTCGTGATCCATAGGCCTGCTGAAATCAGCGCTAAGCTTGCAAGAACCCACATCACATCACCGGCTATGAAAAACATGATGAGCGGTGTGTTGGGCTTTTCTTGCTTGCTAGACCAAAACAGCAACACCGCGTTTGCGATCAAAACAGCGCCGACGCACTGCACCAAGAGAGTAGGAGGGGTGCCGATAGTTTTGGCGACGGCTTGGGCGAATAAAATAAAGATGAGGCCAAAACTGGCACAGGACAGGGCATTTACGCGAAGGACGTTATTTAACATTGCTGGTTCCTTTTCATCTTGTTAACTTTACTGACAATTAGGGTGGGGACGAATTGTTGTCAACTGAACTTACAAGAAAGTCTCCTTTAGCCGGGTATGATTTGGTCGAAAGCAAGAGTCTTGCGCTGACCCAAGGCAGCGAAGCTTTGAAAGATCGCATGGTCGAGTGGATGCTCGTACAGTTGAAAGTTGACGGCTTTAGGACCCTCAAAGCGGCACAATTGAATTTTTTGGGCGCGATGGAGTGCGGGGCGAATTTCGGCTCTGAATTGGCGCGCACTTTAGGAATCTCTAGGCAGGCGATTCATAAAACCGTTCGCGACCTTGAACACGCAGGTTGGCTAAGAACAGAAAAGAACGAATTGTTGGGAAATCAACGCGTTATCTTGTTTACAGATGAGGGCGAGCGGATGATGGCTTGCGCCCGCAAACACTTTTTAAGGCTGGATGAGCTGCTTCTCGATAGATTTAGCGCGTCAGAGCTGACAGCGTTCTTTGAGCTGCTCGCATTTGACCCTTTTGACCTTTCAAGCCAGCCCTAAGGGCATGCTCACACAAATTTAATCCAAGCAGGTATATGGTCTGTTTTGTGCTTATCGAGGGGGACAACAGAATGTTGGCGCGTCGGTTTGTTATTCGCACGAGCTTGGATTTCTAAAGCCCTTAATGGGTCTGTTGATTTTATGTGTAATCTGGAACTGAGCGTTCGCGGTAGGTCGTCATGCTTGACCTTCTGTTTGACCTGCCACGGGTCTTGGTCGCAGCCAAACACCTTGTCGGTTTGCAAGGGATCACACAGGAAAATAGGGGTGAGGTCACGTATCATCATTTGTTGTTTGACACACATCAAGTCATCCGTGGTGCAGGGTGTTGGAGCGAAAGCTTCTTTTTGAATGAGGCAGGGCTGGCTGGCTTGGAGCAGGGTGCAGCCACTGAAATCCGCGCGTTGTTCCCCGATCTTCATGTCGCTCAAGAGAGTTTTGGACCCACGATCGAAACCGTTTTAAAGAAACACGAAGCCTATCTGCTTAAAGAACACATGGCATCTGAACAGGCCTGTCAACTTAACCTAGCTGGCTGACCGGCATCTCTAGGCCTTGGTGTGGGGGTGCATTTAGGGCTGTTTTCCTGAAAATCACCTTTGCTCTATCTGTGAGGGACATTGATGCATTTTCCGCAAGAAATGGCGTGATTGATCTGGTTTTTGGTGCCTGCTAGCTAAGGTGACCAGACATTTTAAGGCTCAAATGGCGTTTGGCGAAATTGCCACTTGTGTAAAGTCGCTTTGACACTGGGAACAGATGAGACCCATTCGATAAATAAGAAAAAGGCCGCTCGATTGCTCGGGCGGCCTTTCTATTTTGTAGGTTAAGCGATGCGCTTAAGATGCAGGCGTTTCGTCTTCTGCATCGTCTTCTGCTTTCGCAACGCCAGCACTGTCAGCCAGATCGTCGTCATCAGATGCTGCTGCACCGATGTCTTCGAACAACTCAGCAATTTCGAATTCTGCTGCGGCTTCTTCTTCAGCGGCCAATTCCAAGATGGATTTGCCAGCTGCTTGAAGTTCTGCTTCTTCAGCAGAGCGTGCAACGTTCATTTCGATGGTCGCTGTAACTTCAGGGTGCAGAACAACAGATACTTCGTGCAGACCCAAATACTTGATAGGGGCGAGCAAAACGACCTGTTTGCGATCTACTGTGAAGCCTTCGGCTGTTGCGGCTTCGGCTGCGTCACGTGTTGTAACGGAACCGTAAAGCGCGCCAGCGTCAGAAGCTGAGCGAATCACAACGAACTGCTGTCCGTCAAGTTTCGCCGCCATTGCTTCCGCTTCAGTTTTGGACTCAAGGTTTTGCGCCTCAAGCTGAACTTTGCGTGCTTCGAAGCTTGCAATGTTTGCCGCAGAAGCCGTTAGGCCTTTTTTCTGTGGCAACAAGTAGTTGCGTGCATAGCCAGGTTTAACGTCACAGACGTCGCCCATTTGGCCAAGTTTCGCTACGCGTTCAAGAAGGATAACTTTCATGTCGGTTCTCCTTACTTAACAGCATATGGCAGCAAGGCGAGGAAGCGAGCGCGTTTGATGGCACGAGCCAATTCGCGTTGCTTTTTCGCAGATACTGCGGTGATACGGGAAGGTACAATTTTGCCACGCTCAGAGATGTAGCGTTGTAGCAAACGTGTGTCTTTATAGTCGATCGCTGGCGCGTTGTCGCCCGAGAATGGGCAGACCTTGCGGCGACGGAAAAATGGTTTTGCAGCCATGGGTTACGTCCTTTTCCTAAAGCTTCAGATCAGCGGCGCTCGCGGCGTTCGCCACGGTCGCTGCGTTCATCGCGTTTCTGCATTTGAACTGACGGCAGGTCTTTGTGCTCGTCAACTTTGATGGTCAGCACGCGCATCACATCTTCATGCAAACGCATCAGGCGTTCCATCTCGTGGATCGCTGCTGCAGGCGCATCAGAACGCAAAAAGGCGTAGTGGCCTTTGCGGTTCTTGTTGATCTTGTAGGCCATAGTCTTGACGCCCCAGTACTCGCTGTCCACGAGTTTACCTTCGTTGTCGGAAAGTACGGTGCCAAAGTGTTCGATCAGACCCTCGGCTTGTGTGTTAGACAAGTCTTGGCGGGCGATCATGACATGCTCATATAACGGCATGTGTGCTCCATTTATATCAAGGCGCATTTCAAAGGCGGGCCATATGATCCTTTGCGGGCCTGCCACGAGAGACTGCGCGGTTCGAAAATCGTGCAAAGGAAATGCTGCATATACAGGGTTTTTAGAGCGGTGCA
>JALZUL010000297.1 GCA_023301665.1 Ascidiaceihabitans sp. | reverse complement strand
CTTGGGATCTGCAGGTGATGACCTTCCCCAAGATTTCGCGCAAGACCGCGGCCGGCTTTACCTTGGTGAAGACTGGGCTGAGGGCCTAAAACGTGCCAACGAACAGCTGCCTCATCTGGTCGCACAAATGCGTGCGCCCCTATCATGGATGAACGAACAATTGAGCGATGGGCGCGCCTTCTTGTTGGGGGCAGAGCCAGGGGCCGTAGATGCGCAAATGTATCACAACATCTGGTTTATCCGTGGCCGCTGGAGCGGTGGACCTTCAATGCTATCCGAGTTTCCTGATCTCGTACGCTGGGAGGACAATGTGCGCGCAATTGGCCACGGATCATCAAGCCCGATGAAGGCAGAAGATGCCATCGCTATTGCCAAAGCCTCAGAGCCTGCCTCCGAGATGGGCGTTGCCCCGAATGATCCGCAAGGGCTCAAGGTTGGTCAACAGATCACCGTTGGTCCTGACCTAGATGGCGGCGAACAACCCGTCGCCGGAAAACTTCGTTTCGCCGATGCACACACCATTTCGATTGAGCGCACCGCCGATGACGTCGGCACTGTTTGTGTGCATTTCCCTCGGGCTGGCTATCGTATTTCGCTTAGCGAGCAATAGAACAACGCGCACTTTACGCCTCAAGACATGACGATCCATGCATCGTCAGTAAGAAAATAAATCAGCTAAGATGAGGTGCCACTGAGCATGTGGCACTTCATTTTCATTCGGCCAATCCCCCAACGCTATATCGATGCGCCAGATGAACCGAGCCTCCGCACAGTGATTCTGTTGTGAATAGTCCTGCAGCTTCAGACGGCCCATCGGGATCGAACCAAATAGGGCAAACAAGCAATTGATCCGAGCGCAGGCTCTCATGGATAGCACCAAATAGCGGAACCATCAAAAACGCCACCAAAACAAATTCAGCACGCGTTCAAATCGTCTAAGTTATTGATTTAAATGGTGCCCGAGGGCGGAATCGAACCACCGACACGAGGATTTTCAATCCACTGCTCTACCCCTGAGCTACTCGGGCACTACTCGCCGTTACCGGCTTGGGTGTGGCGGGTTTAGGGCCTTGTTGGCTGGGTGTCCAGACCCTTTTCCACTCGAATTAGTGTGGTTTTGCATTTTCTTGCAAAACAGCTTCAAATGCAGCCTCAACATCCTCTGGATCGCGTGATGCAACTGCGTAAGACCCGTTGACCCAACGCCCTAAATCTACGTCAGCACAACGCTTTGAGCAAAACGGGCGAAACGCAACCTCGGTGTCGCGCTCACAAATCGGGCAACTCATGCCAAGATCTCAGACAAGGGCAAGCGCACCCGCTTACGCTGAAGTTCGAAATGGCCCAACGGCGTCCAACCAACCAATGCCGTCTCGATATCATCAGCCCGAAAAGCAGCGCGCAGCGATGTTTCAAACGCGCGGCGGTCTTTCTTGGGCATAGGGGCAAGATCCAGCGTGATTTGCCCTGCCAAGCCACGCACGCGCAACGCTTGCGGCAAAAGGCGCGCACAGATCATATTCGCTTTAATCCCAGCCGCCAGCGACGCATCATTTCCCGTGTTCACATCAACCGCAATCAACGCACGTGTAGGCTCGATATACATACCGCCTGACTTGCCAAAGCTCACAAACGGGTCAGCCGCCGATTCTAGAAAATCGAGGACACCGTGATCTTCAAAGCCGCCGGCCTCGGTCACGACTTCCGCGGTCTCGGTCCAATCGCGCCACGCCAAGACATGCGGCGCATCACCTGCAACCAGCATTTCCATCTCAGTGCTTTCATCGTTGATAACGCGATCCGCAAGACCCGCCATTTCCTCGATGTCCTCGGCGATGTCCTCAGCAGAGGCATCCGCGCAGCACGAGCGTAGAATCAATCCCATCTCGTGCTCTTGCATCACCTCTTTGGCGATCACCATCAGCTCATCGCGCAAATCATCATCGCGAATGCTGCGTGAAATATTCAAACCCGGCGCATCCGGCGTCACAATTGCATAGCGGCTTTTGAACAAAACCTTCTGCGTTACAGGAATCGCTTTGCCCTCTTCGGCGTAGCCCGACACCTGCACCAAAAGCGGCTGCCCCGGTGACAAGCCTTTGACCTGACGCAAAAACGCAGAGCCATCAGGGGTCTTTAGAAACATCCCCCCCTGCCCTTTGACAGGACGATCCGCAATCGCGCGGTAAATCGTACCCGGGGCCGGCGCGTCACCTGCGATCAACAAATCGCTTAACTTGCCATCAACCATCAAAGCCGCGGCTTCGCGGTCCTCAAAATGATCCAGAATAATCGTACGACCCTTCATAAAGGACCCCCTAAAATAAACCGCTCAAAGCGGGTAGCCAGCCGCCGTAAGCAACCCAGCCGTTTCTGAAAGCGGCAGACCAACGATGCCAGTAAACGATCCGCTGATCCACGGGACAAACGCGCCAGCGGGGCCTTGGATCGCATAGCCACCCGCTTTGCCCTGCCAATCATTGCTCGCCAAATAAGCCGCCAGCTCAGACTTTGAAATCGGCTTCATCCGCACAATGCTCACAACGTCCTTCTGCCACACCTTATCACCGCGCTTTACACCAACAGATGTAATCACGCGGTGGCGACGCCCCGACAACAATTTCAAAAAGCGCGCAGCCTCGTCGACATCCGCAGGCTTGCCCAAAATCCGCCGCCCCACAGCAAC
>JALZUL010000296.1 GCA_023301665.1 Ascidiaceihabitans sp. | reverse complement strand
GATCCATCGTACAAGGACCAGCTGTCGTGGCCTATACGTGTGAGTGCCAATCCCAGAATGGCGGCAGTAATACCGGATCCACAGCTGGTAATGATTGGCTTGTTAAGGTCAACGCCCGCAGCTTCAAAAATTGCACGGGTTTGATCTGGTGATTTCATTGTTCCGTCGCTGTCCAGCAGCTCAGAATAAGGCACGTTGCGTGCATTTGGGATATGGCCCGAACGCAGGCCTTCGCGCGGCTCTGGGGCGTCCCCACGGAAGCGCGCAGCGGCGCGCGCGTCGACGATTTGCGTCGTCCCTAATTTTGAGGCTGAGGCCACTTGCGTCACGTCACGCACAAGATTGTTTTGAAAGCGTACCGTCATGTGGCGATCGCGGATCACAGGTGGCAGATCTTCAACGTCGCGCCCCTCTGCCTTCCATTTGGGAAAGCCACCATCCAAGACGGCGATGTTGTCTTGCCCCATTAAGCGGAACAGCCACCAAACACGCGCAGCCGAGAACAGACCAGAACCATCATAGACCACAATCTGATGTCCGTCGCCGACACCCATGGCCCGCAGGCGAGACATGAATTTGTCAATCGGCGGAGCCATATGCGGCAAATCAGAACGCCCATCGCTAATTTCATCGATGTCAAAAAACCGCGCACCGGGGATGTGGGCTGCATCAAATTCGGCACGTCCATTGCGATCGACGCCGGGCAGATAAGTAGAGGCGTCCAAGATCCGCAAATCTGGATCTTTTATATGCTTGGCGAGCCAATCAGTCGAAACGAGTGTTTTGGGATCATCAGCCATCAGTTTCTCTTCCCTGCGTGAATGGGTCACTGACTAACGATTAGGGAAGTAGGTGGCAAGGCTGACTCTGCTCTGCCTTACGCGTCATGATCAACTGGATCTAAAAGATCGGTGATCTGTGTTCGAGGGCTGGACGACGAGGAGGCACCCAGCCCTGTCTTTAAGCCAATGCCAAAAAGCGTTGATGGCTTATTTCGAGATCAGGTTGCGAACAAGACCAACAACGGCAAGCACGCCACCGCCGCCGATACCACCACCAACAACTTGACCAATAATTGCGCCGAAATCGAGGCCGCCAGCCTCGCCCGCCGCGCCAGCAAGATCGGGAGCGCCCAATGCGCTGAGGACCGTACCGCCCAAGCCGCCGCCAACAACGCCTGCAATAGAATTGATCAGCGTGCCTTGGTTAAGACCACCAATCGCTTTACCAGCAACGTTCCCGCCAACAGCGCCTGACAAAAGTCCAATGATGAGTTCCATGAACCCTCCTTTTTTCGGGGGGATTAAATATCGCGATCCAAGCTCCCCCCAGAGCTCGCGATTCATCGATCTTTCTGCTCGTTACAAGGGCTTGTGTCAGGGGGAATTGAGCGCAATCGAAGGCACGGGTGACAAATTGGGTTTATCCGTGGTCTTTTAAAAGACGCGATTTTTGACGCGACCAATCGCGCTTGGCCTCGGCCGCGCGTTTGTCGTGATTTTGTTTACCCTTGGCGATCCCAAGTTTGATTTTCGCGAAGCCCTTGTGATTAAAGTACATCACGATTGGCACCAAGGTCATACCTTTGCGCTGGGTCGCATTCCACAACTCTGACATCTGCTTCTTAGAGACCAAAAGCTTGCGCCGTCTGCGTTCTTCATGTCGGAAGGTTTTTGCGCGTTCATAAGGTGCAATGTATGAATTCACCAACCACAACTCACCGTCTTCGACGGCTGCATAACTTTCGGCAATATTCGTACCGCCGACACGCATAGACTTTACCTCAGACCCTTCAAGAATAATGCCACATTCGATGTCATCATCGATGGCATAATCAAAGCGTGCGCGCCGGTTTTCAGCGATCACTTTATAGTTTGGGTCTGATTTCTTATTCTGTGCCATGGTCATTGGATGTAGGGCCAACAGCCCATAGGTGCAAGTCACTGTAAAAGGTCATAGTTTGTCCATTATTTCCGGCTACACTATGCAGCAACGATCTGTGGGACCACATTTGGTAAAGTGATTATGAGAAATATTTTAAAAACAATAGCTATTACTTTAACGTTTTGCGCCACTTTCGCGCATGCACAGGATCGTCCGCGGATTCTAGCAATGGGCGATTCCTTTCTCGCCACACATTCCGCGCAGAAAAAATCGGTTCCCGCGGTGCTTGCGCAAATTTTGCGAGAACCCATCATGGATCATTCCGTTTTGGGGGCGCGGATCATCTACAGGCTGCCTATTTCCGGCAGTCTTGGCTTGAATATTGGCCGTCAGTTCCGCAACGAAAGTTGGGATTGGGTTCTCCTGAATGGCGGGGGAAATGATCTGTGGCTTGGGTGTGGTTGCAAGCGCTGTGATACCAAAATCAACAAACTGATCTCAGCTGACGGCAAGCGCGGCGAAATCCCCAAGCTTGTCTCCAAAGTACGTCAAAGCGGAGCGCGCGTTGTTTATGTTGGATACTTGCGATCCCCCGGCGCTTGGTCACCGATTGAAAATTGCCGTGATGAGGGGGATGAGTTAGACGCCCGTATCGCCAAACTGGCCAAACTCGATCGTGGGATGTGGTTTGTATCACTTGCAGATTTAGTACCTGCAGGCGACCGCTCGTTTCACGCCGCCGATATGATCCACCCCTCTCACAAGGGAAGCGCCTCGGCCGCGCACCGTATCGCCCGGATCATCAAACAAAACCGATAGAAATTTGGCGGCCTACTATTGGCCGCCAGAAAATCAGTCACCCAATTTTTTATGAACTTCGTCTAGATCGATTTCAGCAATCGGCATCTTATTGGACGGATCATGAAAATCATATTTGAAGACTTCGAAATCACGTTTAAAAATCTCGTAGACCAAGTGCATCGACAAATCGTCAAAATAATCTTCGACAGGATGGGCCCGTTTCGGGCCATGCCCTTCGCTTTCGTTGAAGCGTGGGATTGCGGAAAGGTCCACTGCATGCGGGGTCTCGATCTCTGACAAGACATCTTGCATTCCCTCATTGAACTTTTCAGTCCAGATTATTTTGTCGTAGGTGCCGCCATTGACAATAAACGTGCTGACGTGACCAGACATCGCAGACCAGTGAATATCTGGGTCCATTGGGCGACGGAAACGAATGGTGTCACGCGCAAAAAGAAGGAAGCGGCGGAACGATTGGATCTGGTCAAATTCTTGCTTACCATCATCGCCGCCAACTTCGATCCCGTATTTTTGGATCAAAAGCGGTACAAGGTTCCCCCGATAACGACGACCATTGCGTTGAATACCACAAATCTTATCAAAGAAAGATGATAGAATGCGCGTGTAAGGGTTTCGCACGCAGGTAAAAGAGTAAGAATCATGCGCCTGCACGTTCTTGGTGATCACAGGCTGGCTGTCTTCCAATGCCCATTTGTGCATTCCGCCCTTGGCGTCATGAATATCGCCGTCAAAAAATTCGCCCTGATCTGAGTAATACATGATCTGACCGATGGTCGAACAAGCGCATTTTGGCACCACTCGGTAAACCAAGCTTTCGCTTTCCGTCATCCATGTTCCAGGAAAACCCATAATACTCATCCTCATTCGTTACGTGCTGTTTTATCGGCAACAGTTCAATAGACTCACAAAAAAGCAAATAAATGCTATTTATTCAATCGCCCATCACCTTTAACAACGTATACAATGATGCGCAAAGGGGCAGTTCGTTTCCTAAATGGCAAAAATCGCCTACATACTATTATGTCATAAAGACCCTGAGGCTATTATCAAGCAGGCTCAGCGCTTAACCGCAACTGGCGACTATTTGTCGATTCATTTTGACGCCAGTGCAAATTCCGAATCCTTTACAAAGATCAAGCTGGCTTTATCTGACAATGATAACGTCACTTATGCCCATAAGCGCATTAAGTGTGGCTGGGGTGAATGGTCTTTGGTTCAAGCGACACTTTATGCTGTAGAGTCCGCGATTGATGCATTTCCGCGTGCCACTCACTTTTACATGTTGTCTGGCGACTGCATGCCGGTGAAATCCGCAGAGTACATCCACAACTTTTTAGACGATAACGATGTCGACTTTATCGAAAGCTTTGACTACTTCGAGAGCGACTGGATCAAAACCGGCATGAAGGAAGAACGGTT
>JALZUL010000295.1 GCA_023301665.1 Ascidiaceihabitans sp. | reverse complement strand
TCGGGCTTTGGAACGGCGATGATTTATCTGCCCGTCGCAGCGCAGGTTGTATCCCCCCTTTGGGCAATTTTGACATTGATGGCGATGGATGTGTTTGGGCCAATCCCTTTGGTCAAGCCAGCATTGCGTGATGCCCAACGCCGTGATCTGTTACTTTTGTTGTTGGGCGCAGTCTTTTTGCTGCCTGTCGGTTTGGCGATGTTGTCGCGTATTTCGCCTGAAACCTACCGATATTTCGTCTCGGCGGTTTCGCTTGTCCTGTTGGGCTGTTTGATCTTTGGCCTTCGTTACAGTGGCAAACTGTATCCTCCATTGGTGATAGGGGTTGGTGCACTGTCGGGGTTTTCTGGTGGATTAGGGGGCGTGCCGGGGCCACCTGTCGTTTTGTTTTATATGGCGAGCACACTGCCGGTTCGGGTTGTGCGCGCGAATATGTTGTTGTTTTTACTGGCCAGCGATGTCTTGATTGTCAGCGTTGTTGGGGTGCGCGGCGAACTTGAACTTGCACCACTGGTGATCGGGTTGATCTTGGCGGTGCCCAACGGGATCGGAAATCTGGCAGGCGCGGCAATATTCAATCCCGACAAGGCTGGTATCTACAAGGCAGTCGCCTATATTGTGATCGCAACTTCGGCCATTTTGGGCCTGCCTTTTTGGAACGGATAATATGCGCCTGAACGAAATCAGTTACACAGATGCCAAACCGGTTGAGGGCTATGGCCCCGGATTTTTTCGCATCGGCGGAGAGGTCATTCACGGTGGTGTTCTAACCGGACCAACCGGCACATTTGCATGGGGTGGCTACAATGACCCCGAAACCTTGCTAGAGCTTGTAGGTCTTGTGGATGTGTTGTTCGTCGGCACCGGCGAAGATGTCGCCCACATCCCCACAGATTTTCGCGATCACCTCGAAGGTGCTGGGATCGGGGTTGAAGCGATGGCCTCACCGGCGGCGGCACGCACCTATAATGTGTTGCTCAGCGAAGGGCGTCGCATCGCACTGGCGATGATCCCGATCTGATCACATTTACTTTTGCTAAACCGCACTTTGGGCGATTTGTGATGTGAAGGCGGGCACGAATAGGGTAACGCTGAATTCATGAGTTTAACCGTGACCGAGCTAACAATTGCGCGTGGTGGCATGCCTGTTCTTGCAGGGGTGTCTTTTGCGTTGTCAGCTGGGCAGGCGATGATCCTGCGGGGTCCCAATGGCATTGGCAAAACAACACTGTTGCGTACGGTTGCAGGGCTACAACCTGCGTTGAGCGGCTCGATTGAGGGTGGCGAGGATCAAATCGCTTATGCCGCCCACTCCGACGGGTTAAAGGCCATGCTCAGCGTACGCGAGAACCTAACGTTTTGGGCGCAAGTGTTTGGCCAGTCCGATATTTCACAGGCGTTAAGCGCGTTCAATCTGGTTGAGCTGAGCGAGCGATTGGCCGGCACATTGTCCGCGGGTCAAAAGCGACGTTTGGGGCTGGCGCGTCTGTTGGTCACAGGACGGCCAATTTGGGTGTTGGATGAACCGACAGTCTCGCTCGATACGGCATCGGTCGAAATGTTTGGCGCGGCTGTGCGTGCCCATTTGGCGGGCGGCGGCATGGCCTTGATCGCGACCCATATCGATCTTGGCCTGCCGGATGCAACAGTTTTGGATGTAGCGCCCTATATCGCGCCCTTGGATGTGGCGACAGGTTCAAGCGACGAGGCGTTCTTGTGAAGGCGCTGTTGATACGCGATATTCGCCTTGCCATGCGGGCAGGGGGCGGTTTTGGCCTTGGCTTGGCATTTTTCTTGATTGTTGTGGTGTTGGTGCCCTTTGCCGTTGGGGCAAACACTGATCTGCTGTCCAGCATCGCGCCCGGCGTCTTGTGGATTGGGGCTTTGCTCGCGTGTCTCTTGTCACTCGATCGGTTGCTTGCTTTGGATTTTGAGGACGGTTCACTTGATCTGTTGGCCACGGCACCTTTGCCTCTTGAGGCGGCGCTGAGCGTCAAAGCACTGGCCCATTGGATCACCACTGGATTGCCGCTGGTCTTGGCGGCGCCTGTATTTGGGGTCCTGATGAACCTGCCACTGCAAGGCTATGGCTGGCTTGTTTTATCGCTGTTGTTGGGCACACCGGCATTGTCGGTGATCGGCACCTTTGGTGCGGCGCTGACTGTCGGGATCAAACGCGGGGGCTTGTTGCTATCGTTGCTGGTGCTGCCGCTATACGTGCCGACGCTTATCTTTGGGGCCGAAGCCGCGCGGCGCGGGGCGGCGGGTATCGATCTTGCCACCCCGATGTTGTTGATGGCCGGAATTAGTGCTGCAACAGTTGCTTTGATGCCGTTTGCCAGTGCTGCAGTCTTGCGGGTGAACTTGCGGTGATCCACTTGAAACATCTATCTTGTCGCATTGAGCGACAGATTTAAAAACACTAGGTACGTCACATGTCACTTTGGGAATACGCCAATCCGGTCAAGTTTTTACGCCTCAGCGAACGGGTGTTGCCTGTGCTGTGGATCTTGGCCATTTCGTCTGTCGTTGTCGGGCTTGTTTGGGGGTTTTTCCTAACGCCTGATGATTACCGCCAAGGATCGACAGTCAAGATTATCTATATCCACGTGCCAGCAGCGCTGATGGCGATCAATGCGTGGTTTATGATGCTTGTGACCTCGCTTATTTGGTTGATCCGGCGTCACCACGTCAGTGCTTTGGCTGCAAAAGCGGCCGCACCTGTTGGGGTGATCATGACCATTATCGCCTTGGTCACAGGTGCGATCTGGGGCCAACCGATGTGGGGCACATGGTGGGCGTGGGATCCGCGTCTGACATCGTTTTTGATCTTGTTCCTGTTTTACTTGGGCTACATCGCCCTTTGGGAAGCGATTGAAGACCCCGATACCGCTGCTGATTTGACATCGGTGCTGTGTATGGTGGGCTCTGTTTTTGCAATCTTGTCACGCTACGCGGTGAACTTTTGGAACCAAGGGTTACATCAAGGCACATCAGTGCCGGTTGCCACAGGCCAACGCAGCGTTGATGATGTTTTCTTTGTGCCACTGGCAATCTCGATGATCGGTTTCGGATTGTTGTTTTTGGCACTGGTTTTGTACCGCACAGGTACTGAAATTCGCATACGCCGCACCAAGGCGTTGTTGGCAAGAGAGGGACGTAACTGATGCTACCTGATTTGGGAAAATATGCTGGTACTGTTCTTTCGGCTTATGGTGCATCGCTTTTTTTGCTGATCGGCTTGTTGATCACGACCCTGACCAAGGGACGTCGTGTGCGCAAACAGATGCAAGATGTCGAAGCGCAAGGTAAGCAGGATGGGTAAAATCTCACCGTTGATGATTGCACCGCCATTGGTCTTTGCTGGTTTTGTTGTGATGGCAGGCGTTGGAATGTTCCGCCCAAATCAAGACGTTCTTGAAAGCACACGCATTGGGAAACCCGCACCCGCAATCACCACCGAAGCACTGGGGGAATACCCAAGCGTGACGGCACAAGATTTGAAATCAGGCGAAGTGACATTGGTGAACTTTTGGGCCAGCTGGTGCCCACCTTGTCGCGCTGAACACCCAACGCTGTTGGAGATGCAAGCAGGCGGAATGTCTATTGTCGGCGTCAATTTTAAAGACCTCGCGCGTGACGCTGGTGGGTATTTGGCTGATGATGGCAACCCGTTTTCCGCGATCGCTTTTGACGAAAAAGGGCGCACTGCGATTGATTGGGGCGTGACCGCGCCACCAGAGACATTCATTCTAGATAAAGATGGTGTTGTGTTGTTCCGGTTTGCAGGTCCCTTGATCGGCAGCGATTTTGAACAGCGGTTTATGCCCGAATTGACCAAGGCCCTTGCCAACTGATTGGCCTGTTTTTGCAAAGGCAACTTTGAGACATAAAATGCAAAAGGCCCCGCAGAAATCGCGGGGCCTTTGTTGTTTCGATCGCTTTTTATGCGGCCGCGAGGTTGCGCAGCACATAGTGCAGGACGCCGCCGTGTTCGATGTATTCGATCTCAATCGCGGTATCGATACGACACTTGAGCGTGATCTCTTTGCTGGTGCCATCCGGGTAGGTGATGGTGGCCAGCACTGATTTCAGCGGCTTGATGGTGTTGAGCCCGTTGATATCCACGGTCTCTTCGCCTGTGAGGCCAAGGGATTTGCGGCTGTCGCCATTTGTGAACTCGAACGGGATGACGCCCATGCCAACGAGGTTGGAGCGGTGGATACGCTCAAAGCTTTCGGC
>JALZUL010000294.1 GCA_023301665.1 Ascidiaceihabitans sp. | reverse complement strand
AATTTTAAGCAGACAGGCGTGATCCAAAGGAGCGGGCAATGCCCGCACGACATTTTAGGGTGCGCCGCGTCTGTGCTCGCCTAAAAGTCGACGGCGATTCCTTTTCTTTCCCAATCGCCGAATCGAACGGGTTCGGGACCATTGCGCCCGCCAAGTTCGGCTGGCAGTGTGAATTCACCTTGTTCTTTGCGTCGCGCTTCGGCTTCAGCCAGTGCACGTTTCGCAGCGTCGGGTAGATCCTTTGGAATATCGCTCATCGTTTGGGTTCCTTTGCGGGCATGTCGTTGATATACGCCGTGCCTTGTTGGGGACAAGCCCTAGACCGAAATGACAAGGATCGATTTCATGACTGACAAGCGCACCGATACAGGCGTTCAGGCCCGCCGCAGTGCAGTTTATGTGCTTGATCAGGTTTTGGGTGAGGGCAAATTGATGTCCGAAGTCTTAGCTGCAGGCGCTTTGGATCGGTTGGAGCCGGCAGATCGTGCACGTGCCCAGCGTTTGGCCACGGAAACCTTGCGTGGTCTGGAACGGGCGGATCGTGTTTTGCATAAGCATCTGCAGAAAAATCCACCACTTATGATCCGCAATGTTCTGCGTGTCGGGACTGTCGAGTTGTGTCAGGGCGCTGCGGCTCATGGTGTTGTGAATGCCATGGTTCAGCTGGTGTCAGGCCACAAGCGTTACGGAAAGATGAAGGGGTTGACCAATGCGGTGTTACGCAAAGTTGCTGCTTCGGGACCTGACGCGTGGGATGCTTTGCGCGCACCACGTATGCCCAAATGGTTGCGTAGCCCGCTCGCTCAGGCGTGGGGCAATGAGGCGATGGGCGTGATGGAGCTTGCGCATTTTGCGGGTGCACCGCTTGATCTGACACCGCGTGACGGGAACGCAGAGGCATTAGCCGCTCGCGTTGGTGGCACAATCTTGCCGACAGGTTCTGTGCGTATGGCGGATGCGGGGCAAGTATCGGCGATGGATGGTTACGCAGAGGGCGCTTGGTGGGTTCAAGATGCGGCGGCTGCGATTCCGGCCCGTATTTTGGCACCATCAAAAGGTAAAAAAGTGCTTGATGTTTGTGCGGCTCCCGGCGGTAAAACCATGCAGCTCGCAGCAATGGGCGCTGATGTGACAGCGGTGGATATTTCGCGATCTCGTATGGCACGTGTTGAGGAGAACCTGACACGTGTTGGTTTAAAGGCAGACGTACAAGTTGCTGATGCTTTGACGCTGATTGGAGAATACGACGCTATTTTATTGGATGCGCCGTGCTCTGCTACGGGTACGATCCGGCGCCACCCAGATTTGCCACATGCGAAAGATGGATCGGAATTCGGCGGGTTGATAGACCTTCAAGCACAAATTTTGGATCACGTTTGGGGGTTGTTAAAACCGGGTGGACGGTTGGTGTTTTGCACCTGTTCGCTTCTTCCTGATGAGGGGGAAGTCCAGATTGAAGAAGCCTTGGGCCGTCACGCTGACATGAGCGTCTCGCGAGATGCCTTAGAGATCTCTGGCGTTGATCCTGCTTGGGTGACTGAGGAAGGCGGTTTACGTTTGCGCCCCGATTTTTGGACAGATTTAGGGGGTATGGATGGCTTCTATATCGCAGCTTTGACGAAAGCGGCTTAAGCTTCGGCAAAACTGGTGACTTGCTGTCTTTTGCACTCTATGCTGCGCCCAAACGCCCCAAGAGCGTAAAGGCAGAGCACTATGTCCGACCCTAATGGTTTCGCAGCGGCTAAAGCGCGCTTTCTGAACCGCGTTCATGCGCGGTTGGCCACGCGTACGCGCGCGGCAACCGGTTTTGTATCCTCTCCAGAACCACGTACAATCGGGAGCTTTGCCAAGGGCCGGCAGCTGGTCGCGGGCAATTACCTGTTTGCCGGATATTTGATTGAGGCTCCAAATACATCGATTTGGGATGTGCGTTCGCCTGATCCTACATTCGAGAACGCGTTGAATGGGTTTGCATGGATGGATGATCTGGCTGCGGTTGGCGATTCATCGACGCGGGAAAAAGCCCAAACATGGCTTTGGGAATGGATCGAGAAATATGGCAAAGGATCCGGGGCTGGTTGGACACCTGATCTGACTGGGCGACGCTTGATCCGCTGGATCAACCACGCGCTCTTTGTATTACGAGGGCAGGAGGCCGACGCCTCCGAGCTTTTTTATCGCTCACTGGCACAACAGACGACATTCTTATCAAAACGCTGGCACAGTGCCAGCCCCGGGTTGCCGCGGTTTGAGGCCCTAACTGGAATGATTTACGCGGGCCTGTCCCTTGAGGGGATGGAAGAGCTTGCGAAACCGGCGATTAAGGCGCTCGCCAAAGAATGTGCCACTCAGGTGGATTCAGAGGGTGGATTGCTAACCCGTAACCCTGAAGAGCTACTTTCTGTGTTTACCTTGCTCACTTGGGCTGGGGCCGCTTTGGAAGAAGCCGGTCATGAGATTCCAAAATCACATCTAGATGCGATAGAACGGATTGCACCAACCTTGCGGACATTACGCCATTCTGATGGAGGGTTGGCCCGTTTTCACGGCGGGGGACGTGGGCAAGAGGGCTGGTTAGATCATGCACTGGCATCGGCTGGTGTGAAAACAAGTCAGGCCGATGGTCTCTCTATGGGGTTTGCCCGTCTTTCGGCGGGTCGCACCAGTGTTATTGTTGATGCTGCTGCGCCGCCAAGTGGGGATGCGTCGCGCAGCGGGCATGCGTCGACACTGGCTTTTGAATTGACCTCAGGGCGCCGTCCACTGGTCGTGAGTTGTGGATCCGGCGCATCGTTTGGGGCGGAATGGCGTCGTGCAGGGCGTGCAACGCCTTCGCATTCTACGGTTATTCTAGACGGATATTCGAGCGCGAGGCTTGGCGATGCAGATCGTGCAAGCAGCCTTGAGACACTTGTGGATGCACCCAAACATGTGCCTATCGAAGTGAGCCACGCGCCAGATGGATTGCGGTTCCAAGGGGGGCATGATGGTTTTGAGGCCATCCACGGCCTGACGCATGCGCGTACGCTAGAGCTTACCTTTGATGGGCGTGGCTTGGCTGGTGAGGATATGTTGCTCGCGCTTGAAGATACACAAAAGAAGCGTTTTGACCGTTCAATGGATAACACGCGCCTTGCTGGCATCCCGTTTGATGTGCGGTTTCACTTGCACCCAGAGGTCGATGCGACCCTAGATTTGGGCGGCGCGGCGGTCTCGATGGCCTTGAAAAGTGGTGAAATCTGGGTTTTGCGACATGACGGAAAATTTAATTTATCACTAGAGCCAAGTGTTTATCTGGAAACTGGCCGATTAAAGCCACGTGCGACACATCAAATTGTTCTATCTGGGCGCTCAGTAGAGTATGCCACGCGGATTCGGTGGTCTTTGTCCAAGGCGCAGGAAACTGCAATTGGTGTTAGAGACCTGAACCGAGATGAAATTGACTTGACTGAATGACCCTAAAGGACTGCCCTCTAATGACCGACCTGTACCCTATCCGCCGTGCACTGCTCTCTGTTTCTGATAAAACAGGATTGGTAGAATTTGGGACGGCACTGGCCGCGCGCGGTGTTGAATTGTTGAGCACTGGTGGCACAGCGAAAACGCTGCGCGAAGCTGGTCTAACAGTGAAAGACGTCTCAGAGGTCACGGGCTTTCCAGAGATGATGGACGGTCGTGTAAAAACGTTGCACCCTGTTGTTCATGGCGGTTTGCTTGCGTTACGCGACAATGATGAACACGTGGCTGCGATGGACAAACACGACATCGGCGCGATCGACCTCGTTGTTGTGAACCTTTATCCATTCGAAGAGGCGCTGAAGCGTGGTGCTGAATACGCTGAGATGATCGAGAACATCGACATTGGTGGCCCAGCGATGATCCGTTCTGGCGCGAAGAACCATGGGTTTGTGAACGTGGTCGTAGATGTTGAGGACTACGATGCTGTCCTCGCAGAATTGGAAGCGAATGATGGTCAAACCACATACGCTTTGCGCCAACGTCTGGCTCAGACCGCTTACGCGCGCACCGCAGCTTATGACACCGCAGTGAGCACATGGATGGCGGAACAAATCGGCGAAACACCACGTCGCCGCACTGTTGGCGGTACGCTTGCGCAAACATTGCGTTACGGTGAGAACCCACATCAGTCTGCAGCATTCTACACCGATGGCACTTCGCGCGCTGGTGTTGCAACCGCTGAGCAACATCAAGGTAAAGAGCTGTCGTATAATAATATCAATGATACAGATGCTGCATTTGAATTGGTGAGCGAATTTGATCCAGCCAAATCTCCTGCCGTGGCGATCATCAAACATGCCAACCCTTGCGGCGTGGCGACAGGCGCGACTTTGGCCGAAGCTTACTCTCGTGCTTTTGATTGTGACCGTACCAGCGCATTTGGCGGGATCATTGCTTTGAACCAGCCTTTGGATGGGCCAACAGCCGAAGAGATCAGCGCGATCTTTACCGAAGTTGTGATTGCACCGGGTGCTGACGATGCTGCCCGGGCGGTATTTGCGAAGAAAAAGAACCTGCGTTTGTTGACGACAGATGGTTTGGCTGATGCGAAAGCGGCGGGGCAAACGATCCGTCAGGTGGCGGGCGGTTACTTGGTGCAAGACAAAGACAACGGGTTCGTTACTCTTGATGACCTTAAGGTTGTGACCAAGCGTGCGCCAACCGAACAAGAGCTTTCAGATCTGATGTTTGCCTGGACTGTAGCCAAACATGTTAAATCCAATGCAATCATCTACGTTAAGGATGGCGCGACCGTTGGCGTCGGCGCTGGCCAAATGAGCCGTGTTGACAGTACGCGGATTGCGGCACGTAAAGCGCAAGATATGGCTGAAGCGATGGGGCTGCCTGCGCCTTTGACACAAGGGTCAGTTGTTGCGTCTGATGCGTTCTTCCCATTTGCCGATGGATTGATCACAGCTGCAGAAGCGGGCGCGACAGCGCTTATTCAACCGGGCGGCTCTATGCGTGATGATGAAGTGATCGCAGCAGCAGATGAAGCAGGGTTGGCCATGGTATTCACCGGCATGCGCCACTTCCGCCATTAAGGGATCGTAAGATGCGTTTGATGTTCTGGGCTGGGTTGTTTGCGTTCTTGTCTGATCAAATCAGCAAGTACTTTGTCATCCATGTGATGGGGGTTTCGCCCAGCAAAAGCGTCGACGTGCTGCCACCTGTTTTGAATTTGCGCTACGGTGAAAATCGTGGCGTGAATTTTGGCTTGTTTGGCAGTGATTCAGAGACCACGCGCTGGATTTTGATCGTTGCCGCTTTGGTCATTTGTTCGGCAGTCAGCATCTGGGCTGTGCGAAATGTGCAGCCACGCATCGTTCGCCTTTGTGTTGGTTTTCTTGTCGGTGGCGCTTTAGGTAACGTTTTTGACCGTGTTTATTACGGTTATGTGTTAGACTTTTTGAACACCTCGTGTTGCGGTTGGAGTAACCCTACTGTTTATAACGTGGCAGATGTTTTCATCTTTGCTGGCGCTTTGGGTTTGGTTTTCTTTGCCAAAGACAATAGCCCAAAGAAGAAGCGAGCTAATTAAAAACGGCCCGATTAAAAAGGGAACGTGACATTCTGGGGCAGCCTACGATATTGCTTGCCATGACAAGCCAAAGATTTGGCTTATGTTTGAGTTTGGGAGAAGTCATATGCGCCTGATGCGCTTTTTTGTGATTACGCTGATGATGGTGTCGTTGACAGCTTGTGCGAACACAGGTTTGCGCAACATTACATCGACAGGCGATGGCCCAGACGATTTCCTAGTTAACCCAAACAAACGACTCGAAGCGCCCGAGAGCTACAGTGTTTTACCCACACCGACGCCAGGGCAGACCAATCTTGTGGACCCAACGCCTGTCGCTGATGGGACCGCAGCGCTCGGTGGTTTCCGTGGTGACCCGAATGCAAGTATTCCTGCTGTTGACGGCGCTGTTGTTCAGCACGCTCGCCGCTTTGGGGTCAATGCGAATGTTCGGAGCGAATTGGCTACTGAAGACGAAGCATTCCGCAAACGGAAAGCGCGCTTTACGCAAATTCGGATTGTGCCGACAGATCGCTACAAAGAGGCGTATAAGCGTTTCGCGCTCGATGCCGCTGCTGTTGCTCGCCAATATCGCCGCCGTGGTATCGCGACACCTTCGGCTCCCCCACTTAACTGATCCGAATTTCTCACGTTTCTGCCATCGCGCTTGAATGCGCCGCGGTGAGGCGTATGTTTTGGGATAAGTTTTGACCTAACCAAAGGATCATTCATGACCCGAATGCGCGCCATGCTGGCCTCGCTTATGTTGTTGTCTCCTGTTGCGGCTGTCGCAGCGGAGGACCCAGTCACCACCTTTGTATTAGATAACGGTATGCAAGTCGTCGTGGTCGAAGATCACCGCGCGCCTGTTGTTCAGCATATGGTCTGGTACCGCGCCGGTTCCGCAGATGAGCCGATTGGGGCATCAGGTGTTGCCCACTTTCTAGAGCACTTGCTTTTCAAAGCGACTGATACGTTAGAGGCCGGTGAGCTGTCTGCGACAGTAGCCGCGAATGGCGGGCGCGATAATGCGTTCACGAGCTATGACTACACTGCGTACTTCCAGCGGATCGCAGCGGACCGGTTGGAATTGATGATGCGGATGGAAAGCGACCGGATGCGCAATATTCGGCTTACTCTTGAGAACATCGAGACAGAGCGCGATGTCATTATCGAAGAGCGCAACCAACGTACCGAAAACAGCGCAAGCGCTCTGTTTTCAGAGCAAATGCGTGCGGTTCAGTATCACAACCATCGCTACGGCGTTCCTGTGATCGGTTGGATGCACGAGATGCGTACATTGGACATCGATGATGCGTTGGCCTTTTATGAAATCTACTATTCACCCAACAATGCGATTTTGGTGGTGTCTGGTGATGTGACGCCTGAGGGCGTTAAAGAGCTTGCTGATAAGTATTACGGCGTTATTCCAAGCAACCCTGACCTGCCAACACGTTCGCGGAGCGAAGAGCCCCCGCAAACCGCTGAGCGTCGTCTTGTCTTTCGCGATGCGCGTGTGGCCCAGCCTTATGTAAGCCGGTCATACCTTGCGCCTGAACGCGACAGTGGCAGCCAAGAAGAAGCGGCGGCTTTGACCTTGCTGGCTGAAGTTCTAGGTGGTGGCACGACGTCGTATCTGACGGAAAAGCTTCAATTCGATACGCAAACGGTGGTCTATTCCTCTGTTTATTACCGTGGGACGTCTTTGGATGACACAACCTTCAACATGATCGTTGTTCCGGCACCTGGTGTAACCTTGCAAGAGGCCGAAGATGCCATGGACGCCGCAGTGGCCCAATTCATGGAAGAAGGTGTCGATCCTGAGCAGTTGGACAGATTGAAAAAACAGATGCGAGCGCAACAGATCTATGCACGCGATAACGTGGATGGTATCGCCCAACGCTATGGCACAGCGCTGACAACCGGCTTAACCGTTGACGATGTTAAAGCATGGCCAGAGATTTTGCAGGCCGTAACACCTGAAGACATCATGGCAGCGGCTGAGAAAGTGATTGTTCGGAAAACATCGGTAACTGGCTGGTTGGTTCGTGATGAGGAGACAGGTAAATGAGATTTTTAGGTATTCTTGCTGTCGCTGTATTGGCAGCGCTTCCCGCGCGCGCCGAAGTCAAAATTCAAGAGGTCATTTCCCCTGGGGGGATCACGGCGTGGTTGGTCGAAGAGCCCTCAATCCCGTTTATGGCTTTAGAGCTTAGATTTCGCGGGGGCGGCTCTTTAGACCGGCCAGGGAAACGCGGTGCGATGAACTTGATGACGGGGCTTTTGGAGGAAGGCGCGGGTGAATTGGATTCGCGTGGATTTGCCCGTGAACTGGAAAATTTAGCGGCGCGTTTTGGATATGATCTAAGTGCAGATGCCCTGTCGATCAGCGCGCAGTTTCTGACTGAAAATCGAGATGATGCGGTTCAGCTTCTACGGTCTTCGATTGTGGAACCAAGTTTCAATCCAACGGATGTAGAGCGTGTGCGAGCACAGGTGTTGACGGGGCTTTTGTCCGATACGACGGACCCTGACGAAATTGCCAGCGCAACCTTTAATAACCTAACGTTTGGCGATCACCCCTACGCGACAAAACTGTCTGGTACGACGGAAAGCGTGACAGCTTTGACACGTGATGATTTGGTGACAGCCCACGGCGATATTTTCGCAAAAGATCGCCTATTTGTAGGTGCTGTTGGCGACATTACACCCGAAGAGCTTGGCAAGTTGTTAGACGATTTACTTGGTGATTTGCCGGACACGGGTATCGCGCAACCTCAATCAGCTGATGTGACGATTGAAGGCGGTGTGACTGTGGTTGAGTTTGAAACCCCTCAATCGGTCGCGCTGTTTGGGCAACCTGGTATTGGCCTCGATCACCCTGATTACTTTGCCGCCAACGTTCTAAATCACGTATTGGGTGGTGGCTCATTTGAAAGCCGCCTTATGACAGAGGTTCGTGAAAAACGTGGTCTGACGTATGGGGTGAATTCGTTCCTGGCCCCTCGCGATCATGCTGCGACCTATCAAGGGCGTGTCGCATCAGCCAATGACCGTATCGGTGATGCAATCGCGGTGATCCGCGATGAATGGGCGAAGGCGTCTGATGAAGGTGTTACACCTGAGGAATTGCACAACGCTAAGACCTTTATCACGGGTGCTTATCCGTTGCGATTTGACGGCAACGGCCCGATCGCGCGGATCATGGTTGGGATGCAGATGATTGGCCTTCCTATCGATTACATTGCCACGCGCAATGACCGTGTTGACGCGGTGACGCTCGAAGACGTGAAACGCGTCGCGGGCGAGTTGTTGGATGCGGATGGCCTACGCTTTGTTGTTGTCGGCAAACCCGAAGGGCTGACAACAGGTCCATTGCCAGAATAAGAAAAAGGCACCTGAAAAAATCTGCAGGTGCCTTTCTACTTTCGACTTGGATGTGCTTATTCGCCGTAAGGTATCCAGATATTCTTGATTTCGGTTGATGCAATCAGGAATTCTTTTCCCTCTCCATCGCTTGAGAACCAGTCACGAGCTTGGCCGCCGTTCACCCATGTTCGTTTGATGTTTGTGGCACTTCCGGC
Source organism: Ascidiaceihabitans sp. (assembly GCA_023301665.1). Classification (GTDB taxonomy): domain Bacteria; phylum Pseudomonadota; class Alphaproteobacteria; order Rhodobacterales; family Rhodobacteraceae; genus Ascidiaceihabitans. The sequence continues at coordinate 9,462 of JALZUL010000294.1, read as the reverse complement.
TTCAACTGTTTCGCTCAAATCAGAGCTAGAGAATGACCAAACTGCATCAATGTCCATGTGCTCGGCCATGGTTTTTGCGACATCGCTGTGTGCGCCGGTCAGAATATTAACGACCCCAGCCGGAACGTCGGAAGTATCCAATACCTGAAAGAAATCCGTCGCGGCCAATGGGAAGGCTTCGGAGGCGCTCAAGATCACCCGATTGCCCATCGCTATAGCAGGTGCCATGAGTGAGATAAGACCAAGCAATGGGGCTGTATCTGGGCAAAGGGCCGCAATGACACCAACCGGCTCTTTCATCGCTAGGGCTGTTCCACGGATTGGAACACCGTGTACTTGCCCGTCGTATTTGTCAGCCCATGCGGCATAGGTGAACAAACGGCTGATGGATGCCTCAACCTCTTTCTTACCAGTATTGCCGCCTTGAAGTGCATTTAATTGTTTGGCGAATTCATCGCTGCGGGCACTTAGGTTTTCGGCGATGAAATAAAGGATTTGGGCGCGCAAGTGCCCGGTTGTTTTTGACCACCCCTTGGCCCCATTGGCGGCCTCTACAGCGTTGCGCACATCCTTACGGCTTGCCAACGAGGCGTGGCCGAGAAGAGTGCCAGACTTGGCATATACCGGCGCTGAGTAGCCGCTGTCAGGGCGGGCTTGCTTGCCGCCGATGTAAAGTTTGGCGGTGCGATCTACATTTTCGTCTGGGCCTTTGGTGCCCGTGAATGCAGCAACAGCCTTTAGCGGCTTGGTGTTGCCCTTTGGCTTGGTGTAGGCGCTTAGCCCTTCCCAACCGCCTTCGCGTCCAAACCCGCTTTCGCGCACGCCACCAAATCCTGCAGCCGCGTCAAACATGTTGGTGCCATTAATCCACACGATTCCGGCAGCAAGCTTTGGTGCGATATCAAGAGCAAGATTTATGTTCTCGCTCCAAACTGTTGCCGCGAGGCCGTAACGTGTGTTGTTCGCAACTTCGACTGCTTCGGCTGGCGTGCGGAAGGTTGTGGCAACGAGTACAGGGCCAAAGATCTCTTCTTGCATCAACGTATCGGCTGGGTGCAAATCTGTGATGAGGGTCGGAGGGTAGAATAGACCCTCTGTGGGGTGCTCAGCAATGGATTGGTGCATCGAGCCCGCGGTGTTTTCGCTAACCAGCTTGGTGATCATATCCAGCTGAGATTGATCAACGATCGCTCCGACATCGATGGATTTATCGAGCGGATCGCCAATGCGTAGCTTATCCATGCGGGCTTTGAGCTTGGCGTAAAAGGCTTCTGCAACAGGTTCTTGCACCAACAGGCGTGAACCTGCGCAGCAAACTTGCCCTTGGTTAAACCAAATCGCGTCAACCAATCCTTCGACTGCGGAATCTAAATCAGCATCATCGAAGACGATGTAAGGGGATTTCCCACCCAGTTCCAAGGTTAGCGCTTTCCCTGTCCCAGCTGTCGCTTTGCGGATCAGTTTCCCCACAGCAGTTGAGCCGGTGAAGGCGATCTTGTCGACGTCAGCAGCCACAAGCATTTCGCCGACAGCGCCATCGCCGGTCACGATGTTGACGACCCCATCAGGCACGCCCGCTTGTTTGCAAATGTCGGCAAACAACAATGCGGTGAGCGATGTGTATTCTGCAGGCTTCAGTACCACGGTATTGCCCATTGCCAGAGCAGGGGCGATTTTCCATGCAAGCATCAGCAGGGGGAAGTTCCAAGGCACGATTTGCCCGCATACACCCAATGCTTCGCGATCAGGCAGTTCGCTGTCCATCAATTGGGCTATACCAGCATGGTAATAGAAATGGCGTTGTGCAAGCGGGATATCGATATCGCGGCTTTCGCGAATGGGCTTGCCGTTGTCCAGCGTCTCAAGAACAGCGAATAAGCGGCTGTGCTTTTGTAGCAGACGGGCAATAGCGTACAAAATGCGTGCACGTCCATGCCCACCTAAAGCAGCCCATTTGGGTTGCGCTTTGCGCGCAGCAGCGACGGCAGCGTCAACGTCTGATTGGGTCGCTTGGCTGAGTGTGGCGAGCACGTTTCCGCTGGCGGGGTTGGTGCTTTCAAAGCCGTCGCCGGCGTCGGTGAATTTGCCATTGATAAAGTGACCAAATTGGCTGCCTTGATCTACGATCCATGCCAGCGCTTCAGCCGCATTCTCGGGGGCGTTGCCGTAGTCCATACTTTGAAAGATGTCTTTGACGGTCATGTGTTCGGTCTTTCTATCGAAGTCTTAAAAAGGGTCTGTATTGGCTGGGAATTAGCCCATCGGGTTACGGTAAGTCGCTGAATACGCGCCGGTCAGATGATGTTCGAGCTGCCGTTCGATGTCGCCCAACAAAGATGAGGCACCAAAGCGGAACAGATCTGGTTGTAGCCAGCGATCCCCTAGCTCTTCTTTGATCAACGCCAGATATGTGATCGCATCTTTGGCTTTGGAAATCCCACCGGCTGGTTTGTAACCGACACGAAAGCCGGTGCGTTCAAAATAATCACGGATCGCGCGGATCATCACCAAAGTCACGGGCAGGGTCGCGTTGACGGGTTCTTTCCCTGTCGAGGTTTTGATGAAATCGGCACCAGCCATCATGCATACAAGGGATGCGCGCGCGACATTGCGCAGAGTACCCAACTCACCCGTAGCAAGGATGGCTTTGACGTGAGCATCACCACAGGCTTCGCGCATGGTTTTCATCTCGGAATAAAGAGATTGCCAGTCACCGGTTAGAACGTGTCGCCGCGAAATGACGATGTCGATTTCCTTAGCGCCTGCGGCAACGCTTTCTTTGATCTCTTGGAGGCGTAGGTGAAGTGGGGATAGCCCTGCCGGAAAACCTGTAGATACCGCAGCAACAGGGATGTTGGTTCCGCTGAGGGCACGTACCGCGGCGGGGATCATCTCATGATAGACACATACGGCACCGGTTGTGAGGCCTGTCATATCAAGCTCTGATAACATGCTCGCGCGCACAGGTTGGCGGGCCTTAGCACACAAGCGACCGACACGCATTTCGGTGTCGTCGCCTGAAAGCGTCGTCAGGTCCATACAGCTAACCGCCTTAAGCAACCATGCCGCTTGATGTTGTTTCTTTATAGAACGACGGGCAGGAAGGGATGCACAACGCCGCTCAATCGCTGAGGTATTGACTTGAACGCGCGCGACCCAATCCAGATCCAATCCCATCCCAGGATTTCTGGGTTCGGTTACTTGTGGAAGTTGGGCCACCATTTGATCGTTTGGTGTGGTGGTCGTTTGGTCGTTTGTTGGGTTGTGCATAGGGCACCTCATTGCGCGGTTGCAGCATTCGAAGGTGGCATGCTCCTTTCGAAATGACAAGGACCCTCATCGCCTGAGTTTGCGCAAAAAATGCACAAGCGCCCAACGTCATCTGCGCATGCCATTTTGCATAAGCTTCTCAAGACCCAATCAAAAGGACGAGGGAAATGAATTACTTTGAGGCACGTGGAGTGCCAACTGCAATGCAACAAGATGGTTGGTGGTTGTCAGATGACGGAGATGTGCCAATAAAGCGGTCGCGAATTGGCGAGGCCCCATGGCTCCGAGTGCTCCTGTTGGTCATTCTGATTGCCTTGTCAGATGTTTTAATTTGGCAGTCAGCTGTCGGTGTCTCGTTAGCTGTTTTTGGGGTTGCTCTGGTGACGGTCGCCGCCCTTGTTGCCCAACCAGAATTAAACCGCCGGCGTCTTGCTATTGGGGCGATGATGACGTTGCTAAGCGTTCTGCCTATTGTTGAATTGGTACAGCCACTTTCGGTTTTTATCTTTAGTTTTGGGCTGGCGCTTACGTTGGCCATGGTCGCCGGTTTAAGGCCAGATCATTTGTTAAAAGGCGCTTTGCGTTTGTTTTGGATCGGTCCTGTTCAATCTATGTCTGACGGTTGGAAGTGTGCGACCAATGCGGGCACTGTGCAGGTGGAAAAGGGGCAAATTAAGCGCATTTTTATTGGCTGGGCTTTGCCGGTTGGTTTCCTCACGGTGTTTGCGCTTTTGTTTGCTGAGGCCAATCCTGTTTTAGACAAATGGCTTGTGGGCTTGGTGCCCAAAGCTTTGCCCGAACCGGATCTGGTACGTGGGTTTTTCTGGCTCGTGGTGGCGATCCTGTGCTGGCCTGCATTCATTCTGTGGCGTCTCAAAGAACGGCTTCAAGCCACACGGCACACCGTTAGGAACCAAGGTGGAAGTGTTTTCGTAAATCAACAAACGATCATGCGATCTTTGGTTCTGTTCAACCTTCTTTTTGCGGTGCAAACGGGTATGGATATTGTCTTTTTGTATGGGAGTGGCGACCTGCCGGATGGAATGAGTTATGCAAGGTATGCGCATCGTGGCGCTTACCCTTTGGTGGTGACGGCATTGCTTGCAGCTGCGTTTGTTCTGTTATCCAAACCCTTCACCAAGGGAGCCCCTGTGATACGGATCCTCTTGATGATCTGGGTTTTCCAAAACTTGGCGCTAGTCGCCGGATCGTTGTTTCGGCTTGAGGTGTATATCAGCAGTTATGGCCTCACTCACATGCGTCTTGCGGCTCTTATATGGATGGGTTTGGTCGCTGCTTGTCTGTGCATTTTGTGGCTGCAAATTCATCAAGATCGCAGTAACCAGTGGATGATTTTGCGCGGAACCTTGTTGACGGGCGCTGTGCTTTACGTCTGCACGTTTGTGAGCTTTGATCGGATGATCGCTCATTATAATCTGACCCACGATCTTAGAGGTGACAGATGGTATGTTTGCAATTTAGGCGAAGCCGCGTTGCCGGTAATCCAGGCCCATACGAATAGAGATCCGAAACATTTTTGCGCGCATTCAGCTTATGAAAATGCTTGGGTGTTCGAGCCTGCGGATTGGCGCGAATGGGGCTTTCGCAATTGGCGGGTGCGCCGTAGTCTACAAGCTCTGGCTGTAAAGGTGGCGACCCCATGACCCATACCATTTTGATCGTCGATGATGACGCCGAAATTCGACAGGTTTTGTGTATTGGCTTGACGCAAGCGGGTTTTGAAACTGATGAGGCTGGCGATGGCGCTGAAGGGTTGGCAAAGGCCGGATCGGGTAAGTTCGATTTGATCATTCTTGATATCGGTCTGCCACGTATGGATGGGTTGGAGGTATGTAGAACCCTTCGCCAAACTGATACAACACCAGTCCTTTTTCTTACGGCGCGTGACGATGAAATTGATCGGGTTTTAGGGTTTGAACTGGGTGGTGATGATTACGTAACCAAGCCGTTTTCACCACGTGAATTGACCGCACGGGTTAAGGCAATTTTGAAACGAACAGGCCAACCGGAGCAGAAAGTAGCTTTGCAACGGGGCTGCTTGAAAGTGGACGAGGCGCGTCATCTTTGTGAAGTTTCAGGCGTAGCTCTGTTACTAACTGCGCGTGAAATGGCTTTGTTGGCACATTTGATGCGTCAACCAGACCACATCTCAGCGAGACCTGCTCTGACGGATGCGATGTATGGGATGAATATTCATGTCAGTGACCGAACTGTAGATAGTCATCTGCGGAACCTACGCGCTAAGTTGGTGAATGCAGGTTGCAATGACGCCATCGAAACGGTGCACGGTGTTGGTGTTCGGATGGGTTTATGCAGCGGATAAGTAGGAAGTGGCGTCCACCATTGGCTTTGGTCATTGGCGGAGGATTGGCTGGGGTCTTGGCAACTCCATTGATTGGCATCGTCTACTTTCGCCTTTGGGGGAATGTCCTTGGTTGGGGTGAAGCGGCTTTGCTTGTGGGGTGCATTGCTGTCGTTGCAACTTTGATCCTTGGCTTATTGCTTTGGCGTCTTGTTTTGCGCCCGGTCTATGCGCTGACGGCGCATGCGAATGCGGTCAAGATTGGGAAAACAGACGCACCCTTGCCTACACATTTTGGCACGCCAGAATTTCGAGAGCTGGGGCATAGTGTCTTTGAGATGGGCGAAGCGTTGCATTCACGTGCAGCGTCTGTTCGGGCGTTCACGGATCACGTAACACATGAATTAAAATCGCCCCTAACAAGCATACAAGGCGCTGCAGAACTTCTGCAAAATAAAGAAATATCGTTAGAGGATCGTGCTCTTCTGTGTCAGACGGTTTCGACAGCAAGCCAACGCATGAATGTTTTATTGAATGACTTAAGGCGGCACACTTTGGCCAGTCAAAGTGCTGGCGTTGGCAGTTGTCACTTACGCGACGCTCTTCCAGAGGCCACTCAGATTGAGATAACCACTTCTGGCGAAGCATTGGTGCCACTCCCAATGGCCGATTTGAACGCTATTCTTGTCCAGTTGATACAGAATGCTGTCGCGCATAATGCCCGCAAAATCGAGCTGTCGTGGGATGGTCGTGTCATGCGTGTTGTTGATGATGGGGATGGGGTCGATCATGGCAACCGAGATCGAATATTTGACCCGTTTTTCACGAGCCGCCGAGAGACTGGCGGAACGGGTATGGGCCTTGCGGTGGTGCGTAGTTTATTGAGCGCGCATGGCGGCCGAATTGAACTTACTGAAAGCCCCTCGGGTGCTGCCTTTGATATCAGGCTTCCAAGCTGAGTGCTCAATCGATTGCTTCGAACGAAACATTATCATTTGCAAATCGAAAGTGTGCCAATTTTCTTTGCTTTTCAGTGATAATGTTCAGAGCCCTAAAGTACTTGTCGGAGAAACCTCTTGCCTAAAAAATGTGCGTTAGCGTTAAATGCAGATAACCGCGCTTAAGACGGTGGCAATAGGGATAGTAATGTAATGACAGATTCAAGTTTAGGGACGCCAGAACAGCTGCGCGATCCAAATTATACACCCGCACTCGGCAAGGCTGTACCTCTTGGTATTCAGCATGTTTTGGCGATGTTCGTTTCAAATGTTACCCCAGCAATTATCATTGCAGGGGTTGCTGGCTTTGGGTTCGGCGCACCGGGCGCTGATATTCCAGCGCTTATTTATCTCATTCAGATGGCGATGTTGTTTGCTGGTGTCGCAACCTTGATCCAAACCGTTGGCATCGGCCCTGTTGGTGCCAAGCTACCTATCGTTCAAGGTACCAGCTTTGCCTTTCTCCCAGTGATGATCCCTGCAATGGTTGGCGCGGGAACCGCTGGGTTGGCAGGCTTGATGACGGGCGTGGTTATCGGGGGATTGTTCCACGCGTTCCTTGGCTTGTTTGTTGGGAAAATCCGGTTTGCATTGCCACCTTTGGTGACAGGCTTGATCGTCTTGATGATTGGACTGGCTTTGATCAAAGTCGGCATTCAATACGCCGCGGGCGGTGCTGGTGACTTCAATATGTCCAAACCAACATGGGGCGGTGCGTCAAATTGGTTCCAAACTGGGATTGTGATTTTCGTAACGCTGGGACTGAAGTTTTTCACACGTGGTTTGCTGTCAGTAGCGGCTGTTTTGATCGGCCTATTGGCTGGCTACGTTGTTGCCTACCTTATGGGCGATGTGAGCATGGCTGGCGTCGGTCGCGCTGGTTGGTTCCAACTTCCAAGCCCATTCAAATTTGGGTTTGAGCTAAACTGGGCCATCATCATCGGCATGTGCCTGATGGCGTTTATCTCTGCAATTGAAACTGTTGGCGACGTGTCTGGTATCACCAAAGGTGGAGCAGGTCGCGAGGCAACGGACGCAGAAGTCACCGGCGCAACCTTTGCTGATGGTGTTGGTTCCGCAATTGCGGGTGTTTTTGGAAGTCTCCCGAACACATCATTTAGCCAAAACGTAGGCTTGATCGCGATGACAGGCGTGATGTCGCGCCACGTTGTGACGATCGGCGCTCTGTTCCTGATCGTTTGTGGCCTAATCCCAAAAGTTGGGGCCATCATCAACACCGTACCAATCCAAGTTTTGGGTGGCGGTGTTATCGTGATGTTCGGCATGGTTGCGGCAGCGGGTGCGTCTATGTTGTCTGAGGTGACTTGGAACAGTCGCAACATGGTTATTTTTGCGGTTTCTCTGTCCATCGGTTTGGGCCTTCAACAGGTACCAAATGCGATGACCTTCTTGGGTGACACTGCGCGTATCTTAATGACCTCTGGTTTGTTGCCAGCTGCATTTATCGCGATCGTATTGAACTTGGTGTTGCCTGAAGATCTAGGTTAATATCTTTCCAAATTTTGTTGAAAGCCCGTGCTCTTTTTGCGCGGGCTTTTTTCGTGTCAGGGTTGGATGAGCCGATCCGGAATTTCATGAGATAAAGAAAACACCCCCATTTTACGGCGGTTAACCAAAGACGTTAATAAGGCGTTAGAGCCAACTGGAAACCGCTTTGAATGCTGGCGGAATCGAAGGGTTCCGTGCTATCTATAGCGGTATGGATTCAGTAACACCCAATATACACGAGACCGCGCCGGTCATTCGCCAACTTGATGATTCTGCGATCAATCGGATTGCAGCCGGTGAGGTTGTAGAGCGTCCGGCATCTGCGGTTAAAGAACTGGTTGAAAACGCAATTGATGCTGGCGCGCGCCGAATTTCGATCGACATCTCTGATGGTGGTAAATCGTTGATCCGTGTGACTGATGATGGTTGCGGAATTGCGGGTCATGATCTGCCGCTGGCTTTGTCACGGCATGCGACGTCTAAGATTGACGGTACTGATCTGTTGAACATCCACACGTTTGGGTTTCGCGGCGAAGCGCTGCCGTCTTTAGGGGCTGTCGGTCGCTTGAATATTACCTCTCGTGTGAAAGGGAATGAAGCATTTGAAATCAATGTTGAGGGCGGTGACATGGGGCCAGTACGCCCTGCCGCTTTGAACAGCGGCACAGTTATCACTCTGCGGGATTTGTTTTATGCGACGCCCGCGCGACTAAAGTTCCTGCGCACCGATCGCGCCGAAACAACTGCCATCAATGACATCATAAAACGTCTGGCGATGGCTGAACCGTTTATCCGTTTTGAGCTGCGCGATGTGAGTGGCGACAAACCTCGTACGACCTTTCGCGCCGAAGCGGAAAGCGGCGATATGTTTGATGCGCTGCATGGGCGTTTGGCAACTGTGTTGGGGCGCGATTTTGCTGACAATTCCCTAGCGATCGATGCTGAGCGTGAGGGACTGCATCTGACAGGCTATGCGGCATTGCCAACGTATTCGCGCGGGTCGGCGGTGCAACAATATCTGTTTGTCAACGGCCGCCCCGTGCGCGACAAACTATTGGTCGGCGCTTTGCGCGGGGCTTATTTTGATTTCCTTAGCCGCGATCGTCACCCTGCTGCGGCGCTGTTTCTTGACTGCGACCCAACGCTTGTTGACGTTAACGTCCATCCCGCGAAATCAGAGGTGCGTTTTCGTGATCCAGGCTTGGCGCGCGGCTTGATCGTTTCAGCGCTGCGCCATGCTTTGGCGAACGCAGGGCATCGTGCGTCGAGCACAGTTGCCGGTGCGACTTTGGGGGCGATGACGCCAGAGCCGACCGGCCCTGCGCGTGTGTACCAAATGGACCGTCCTTCCATGGGGGCGCG
>JALZUL010000293.1 GCA_023301665.1 Ascidiaceihabitans sp. | reverse complement strand
TGGCTACAATTCCCCCGTTTGGCTGGTGACTGACAGCCGAGACCTCGCCGACGAGGTGATGAAACAGGTTCCGGTAATGATTGCCGCGCTTCCCAAGCTAAACCGCCAAAACGCACAAGCCGCATGGGAGGATTACGCCGAGGTCATCTTATGTAAAAACCGTGACGAGATGGCGACCACATCGGACGAATACGCGCCAGAACACCTCACGGTTCAGGCGACAGACTTGGATTGGTGGCTCGACACCTTAACTTGCTATGGCTCATTGTTCTTGGGTGAAGAAACTACAGTTTCCTTTGGCGACAAAGCTTCTGGTACCAACCATGTTCTGCCCACCTCAGGTTCGGCAAAATACACCGGTGGCCTGTCCGTCCACAAATACATGAAGGTTGTGACCTGGCAGCGCGCAACCCGCGACGGGTCAAAGCGCGTCGCACAAGCGACGGCCCGCATTTCGCGCCTTGAAGGGATGGAAGGTCATGCGCGTTCCGCCGATGCGAGACTGGAAAAGTACTTTCCACAAGAAGTTTTTGATCTAACCCCTGCTGAAAAATCCAGCGCCTAAAGAGGCCTGCAATTCGAGCACATCCTACCTGTGCAGGACGATGCGTCAGTCTTCCATTCTTAGCGCTACGGTTGCTTGACGCTTAACTACCACACCGTAAAAGGAAAATATCAGCAATCATACACTTCCTCGCACACGTGTTGCATTACGTCGCGCATCAAGTGCACAGTTGATCCAACTCATAATTCCAAGTTTAAAACGGTCACTTTTATGCTTATTTTCTACAAAGAGCGCCTCGCGTTCCTGTCGGTTCCAAAAACTGGAACCACCGCATATGAAACCGCGCTACGCGATCGAGCGGATATGGTGATTTCTGAGCCCGCTATGCTAAAGCACGCTCCGGTTTATCGTTATAACCGTTTCTTGCGGCCTATGTTTTTCAATGTTTGCGACGTTGAACTTGAGCTGTTGGCCGTCATGCGCGAGCCTATCAGCTGGCTGGGCAGTTGGTGGCGATATCGGCAACGCCCATTTATGCACGGAAAACCAAACTCGACTCAGGGTATAAGCTTTGATGACTTTATATTGGCCTACCTAAAGGGTAAAAAACCCGGTTTTGCCGATGTCGGTGCTCAATCGAAATTCTTGGAAACCCAACCCAACGGTACAGGCATCACTCATCTGTTCAAATATGAAGACCAAACCGGATTGCAGAGTTTTCTATCAGAGCGTTTGAATGTCTCGTTTGATTTAAAACCCGAGAACGTGTCACCAAAGATTAACCAAGACCTATCCCCTCAGGTCGAAGAGAGGTTGCGTCGTAAATGTGCCGTTGAATTCGATCTTTACGACAGCATCAGCTAAATCGAACCCTCAATGCAGTTGCCTGTGAACCGTCTCAGTTAAATCGTTCAAAGAGAATGGCTTTGGTAAGAAAACCGAATTGGGGATTTTTTCCTGTGTGTCGTTAAATTTGTCCTCAGCATAGCCCGATACAAAAACAACGCGCACATCAGGTCGCGCGCGCATGGCTTCTCTGACCCAACTTGGACCGTCTTTGCCGGGCATCACGACATCGGTTACAAATAAATCGATAGAAAGACTCTCATCCTCCAGAGTTTTCAAAGCTGCCTCGGCAGAATCCGCTTCTAAAACAGTGTAACCACGTAGCCTAAGGGCTCGGCTTGCAAACGCGCGCACCGGTGCTTCATCCTCAACCAATAAGATCACGCCGTCGCCGTGGTTTGGTGTGATCTCTTTGGTTTTTCGCTCTGGTGGGGGGGACTGAGAAAAACTCATGTTCAACACGGGGAAAAGCAGTGTAAAGCATGTTCCCTTGCCCAGCTCACTGTCGACAAAGATGTAGCCTCCAGATTGTTTGACGATACCGTATGCCGTCGACAACCCAAGCCCGGTCCCCTCGCCCGTGCGTTTGGTGGTAAAGAATGGCTCAAAAACCTTCTCTAACTTATCCGCGCCAATTCCGGTTCCCTGATCCACGACGCGGACGGTCACGTATTCGCCCGCAGGCACTGTAACTCTTTCGCGTTGCATTGGTGCCGACAAAAGGCGGCTTTCAGTTTCAATCCGAATTTCCCCGCCATCCGTCATCGCGTCACGGGCATTCACAACAAGATTCATAAGAACCTGCTCTAATTGGCGCTTATCGGCTCGAATAGATTTAAGAACCGGATCATGGCTTAACGTTAGGCTAACTTTCTCGCCGACCAATCGATTTAACAAATGGGTCAAGTCAGATAAGGTATCGCGCATATCCAACACTTCGGGCCGCAAGGTTTGTTTGCGTGAGAAAGCCAAAAGCTGCCCGACAAGAGCCGCAGCGCGGTTTGAGTTTTGGTTGATCTGGATAAGATCGCTGTAATCCGCATCGCCTTGGTCATGGCGAAGCAACAACAAGTCACAATGCCCTGAAATCGCTGTCAAAAGGTTGTTGAAATCATGTGCGACACCGCCAGCAAGTTGACCAATAGCTTGCATCTTTTGGCTTTGAACAAACTG
>JALZUL010000292.1 GCA_023301665.1 Ascidiaceihabitans sp. | reverse complement strand
CGCGGGCGGTATCAAATAACGGCCTTTTCGATGATCGGGCGGTTCTCTGGGATGCGGGCAAAATTATACGATGTCAGATCAAGACTACGGTAAGCGCCATACGTGAGCCATTCGGCTGTGCCACGCCCCATAGCGGGGGATTGTTGCAACCCGTGGCCGGAAAAACCATTCAAGAAGATAAAGTTACTGACGGTTGTATGCGGCCCCATAATCGCGTTTTGGTCAAACGTGTTATAGGCGTAATGCCCCGCCCATTCGTTAATCACCTTGATCGTTTCAAACTGTGGAATGCGATTGGCAATGATCGGCCAAACGTGGTTCTCCCAACGGCCATGATCCATGTGGAAATCGTCGTAATTTACGGCGGGGTCCGGATCAGCAGGGCACCCCGCCAGATAGGTTTTGGGTCCGTCTTGGCGAAAGTGGACACCTGATGGATCAATTGTCAGTGGCAGCTCTTGATCAAGGGGCTGTTGCGCTGAAAATATCCATGTGAACCGTTTGCGTGGCTCAACAGGGATATCCAGCCCAGCCATTTGGGCAGTGCGCGCAGCCCGTGGGCCAGATGCGTTCACGACTTGGCCGCAATTTATGACATCCCCAGACGCCAACGTTACAGAATCCACCAAAGTACCTGCCGCGGTCTTGGAAATTGCGACAACTTCATTTTCCACAAACTCAACACCGCGATCACGCGCAGAGCGGCGCCACCAATCGAAAACAAGGCCGCCATCCCAATAGCCCTCATCCTTGAGGTTGATAGACCCTAGCGCCAAATCATCGACCGTGTAAAACGGGTACCGCGCCTTGATCTGCTGAGGGTCAAGCAACTGCGTTTCTGCCCCTGCCTCGAGCTGCACTTTTTGGTTCTCACGCAAGATATCAGCAAAGGCGTCATTATCGGCAAGATACATGTATCCGTAGTTTTGGATCACTTGGGCCGGTACACGTTCGTCGCCGATACGCTCGGGTAGGTTTTTAACAAAGTCCGCCGCGAATTGGCTGATCTGCACATTCAGCTTTGCAGAGAACTGTTGACGCATACATGAATTGGTGTGGGCGGTGGATGAATTCTCATAAGTGGGGTCCTTTTCGACCACCAATATACTGCCATTGAAATCTGGATTGTCCGTCAAGAACCAAGCCGTCGATGATCCCATGATTGCACCGCCGATGATGACCACATCATAGGTTTTTTGTTTTGGGCTTTGGGGACTCATACGGCCTCTCCTTGTGCAATGCGTCGTGCAACATCTGCGATATCGTCTGCCGATAGATTATACTCAGTTGCAGCCGTTTCCGCCGAAATATAACCGCGTGCCAAATCCCGTTTGACCTGCGCAATGGGGCGCTCGCTTGGATCGCCGTAGCCTGCACCACCGGGAAAGGCCATGATGACTTTTCTGCCATGGGCGACAAACTGTTTGCCCTTGCCGTTCATGGCTGCGCCGTCGTCTTGAACGATTGTGGTTGGTGCACCGGCGCGGCCTCCACGTCTGCCACGTGCGGGGTGGTCGACGCGATCAAACATCGCTTGGATGTCGAACTCATGCCCGTCCTGAGCACCCACTTCCATGTATTGGCCCAACCCGCCGCGGGTCTTTCCAGCACCCCCAGAATCGGGGCGCAGCTCTTTGCGCCAAATAATCACCGGACCGGCATGTTCGGTGGCTTCGATTGGCATTGTCATCACCCCCGAGGGAAAGGCGGTTGCGTTTAACCCGTCATGTGCGGGGCGTGCGCCAGATCCGCCCGAATTAAAGGTCAAAACCTCAGAGCGCCGCGCATCTTTTGGGGCAGGCCCATCGGTGCGCGGACGCAATGAGACCTGAAAATTGCACAGGCAACCTGCGCCCTCAGCAGGCACCAACCCCGGCACGATTTTATCAAAGGCGTTGAACACCACATCGGGCACAAAATGGCCAACGATATGGCGCAAGGCCACAGGTGCTGGGTGCAATGCGTTTACGATAGTGTTCTCTGGCGCGGTGATCTCAAACGGGGCAAGGCTGGCTGCGTTGTTGGGGATTTCCGGCGCAATCGCGACTTTCAAAGCATAGCAGGCATAGGCTTTGGCATAGACCAGCGGACAGTTGATCCCCTTTTTGTCGAGCCCTGATGAGCCGGTAAAGTCAGACACAATCTTGTCGCCTTGGATGCTGACCTTAACCTTGAGTGTGATCGGGCGTTCAAAGCCGTCTACCGTCATTTCACCCGATGCCGATTGCTGGGGCAGGGCGGCGATACGTTCAATCGTGGCGCGGCGTGAATTGTCTAGGATGAACTCGGCGATGCCATTCAGATCGTCCAGATTGAACTCTTCCATCATCGTGATCAGGCGGCGATGACCAATTTCATTGCATGTCGCCAAGGCATAGACATCGCCGATCAATTGGTCAGGTTCACGGACGTTGCCACGGATAATGCGGGTCAGTGTCTCGTCCACGCGGCCTTTGTCAGCGAATTTCATGATCGGGATATAAAGGCCTTCCTCATAGATGCTATGAGCATCCGCACCAAACCCGCGCCCGCCGATATCCACGATATGCGCGGTACAGGCAAAGAACCCGACATGGGCGCCATTGTGAAACGACGGGGTGACCATGGTGATGTCGTGCAGATGGCCCGTGCCTTCCCATGGGTCGTTCGTGATATAGATGTCCCCGTCTGTGATGTTCTCTCGCCCAATGCGACGTATGAAATGGGCAACAGCGTCTGCCATCGCGTTCACGTGGCCGGGTGTGCCAGTGACCGCCTGCGCAAGCATGCGGCCCTCAACATCATAAACGCCTGCAGATAAATCCCCGGCCTCGCGCACCGAAGTCGAAAAGGCGGTGCGCACCAAGGCCTGCGCCTGTTCCTCAACAACGGAGATCAAACGGTTCCACATGACTTGATAGGCGACTTTTGAATGTTCTGGTTTCAATGCCTTATCCTTTCGCGCTGCTTGATGCGTGCGGCTTGCGCATGATGACGTCGATACAGCCATCGGGCTGACAGAGTGCATCGCGGCTTGCAGGCACAATAATTGTGGTTTCATCCTCAATCACAGCGACAGGGCCTACCGCCCGCTCCCCTGCGATCATATCAAACCGGTTCACGATCTTTGCATCCCGATATCGCGCAGAGGCCGCATCAAAAATCGGGCGTTCACCCGCCACCTTGGCAGAGCCGGTGCCCTTAGTTTCACCAACGCGAGCGACCGTTTCAGGCGGTGTCGTTGCATTCACAGACCAAACCGTAATTTCGATATCCATCCCCTCGACCGCGCGGCCAAACAACTTGGAATAATCTTCAATGAACCGCGCCTCAAAGGTGTTTACATCGGGGTTCATCGCCTGCTCTTGTGTCAGATCAATCGGTATTTCCCACCCTTGACCCGTGTAGCGCATGTAAACTTTAAACTCGGACAAGATCGGGCTGACCGCGTCACAGGTTCGTACAAATCCAGTGGCCTCAGATTGTAGGTCCGTGAGCAATGACCTGATGCGTTCACCGTCAAAATCGCTCAGCTTCATATATACCGACCGGTTCGCCTCAAAGCTAAAGGGGGCACGCAAAAACCCCAAAGCCGAACCAACCCCTGCACCCGGCGGCACCAACAAGCGCGCCACACCCAGTTTTTCACACAGCCGTCCAGCATGCAGCGGCGCAGCACCGCCAAAGGCAATCATCGTATACTCTGATAGGTCTTCACCATTTTCGACGGCATGCACACGCGCGGCATTGGCCATGTTTTCATCCACCATCTCGGCCACGCCAAAAGCCGCCTCAATCGCGTCCATATCCAACGTATCGCCCACATGGCCCAACAAAGCGGCCTCTGACGCAGCCGCATGCAATTTGATGGACCCACCGGCAAAGTTATCAGGATCAAGCTTGCCCAAAACAAGATCCGCATCCGTCACCGCGGGCCGCTCACCATCACGGCCATAACACGCAGGCCCGGGCTCGGACCCCGCGCTTTCAGGACCAACGCGGATTTGACGCAAGGCATCCACATGCGCCAACGATCCCCCACCTGCACCAATCTCTACCATGTCGATCACAGGGATCGAAATTGGCATGCCTGAACCCTTCTTAAAACGATAAGTGCGCGCCACTTCAAAAACGCGCGACGTCTTGGGGGTTTGGTTCTTGATCAGACAAATCTTTGCTGTCGTCCCCCCCATGTCAAAGGACAACACTTTATCAAGGCCGTAACGCGCCGCGATATGAGCCGCAAAAACCGCACCACCCGCAGGACCAGATTCAACCAAGCGCACAGGGAACTCTGCGGCGTTCTGGATCGAAATAATGCCGCCACCGGAATGCATCAGGAAAATACGACACGACACCCCCTCAGCACTCAGGCGATCCTCAAGACGACCCAAATAGGATGCCATCAATGGCTTGATATATGCGTTCGCCACAACGGTATTGAACCGCTCGTATTCGCGCATTTGCGGCGACACCTCTGAAGAGATTGAAACAGCCACATGTGGCAACTTTTCCGCCAACACCTCGCGCACAAGCTCTTCGTGAGTGGGGTTCAGATACGAATGAATAAGCCCAACCGCAACGCTTTCAAAACCCGCCTGAGCGATCTGATCCACGACAGCCTCAACCTCGGCACGATCAATGTCGACAAGCACCTTGCCATTGGCATCGACCCGCCCAGCCACCGTAAACCGCATCTGGCGTGGCAAAAGCGGATCGGGGAGGTTGAGGTTCAAATCATATTGCTCAAACCGCGACTCTGTCCGCATCTCGATGACATCACGAAACCCCTCAGTTGTGATCAGCGCAGTCTTGGCACCGCGGCGTTCGATCAAAGCATTTGTCGCCAACGTGGTGCCATGAATGATCTGATCTATCTCAGAGGGCAAAACGCCCGCCTTCACACAGACCTGATGCATACCGTCAATAATAGCATTCTCAGGCGCACTGTAGGTCGTCAAAACTTTGGTCGAAAAGGGCACGCCATCTTTCTCAAGCACAACATCAGTGAATGTGCCGCCGATATCGACACCAAGGCGAATAGAGGGGGCTGTCATAAAAGGCTCCTGATCTTAGCTACTCCAGAACAAGGCCCGAAATTCACCAAACAATCAAATCGATTAAATTTTTCACCCCGATCAAAAATTTTGATCAGATGTCTTGCGCCGCAACTTTTGCAATCTGCGCGGCTTTTTCCACATAACGCGCAGACCGCGCTGGCGCGTAACGCGCAAAGAATGACAAAGGCTCCGGCAACCAATCCGCGGCTATTTTGTGCAACTCACCGGCTGCAATCTCAGCCACCAAAAGCCGTTCGGGCAACAGCGCCACCCCCATACCCTCAAGCACCATTGGCACGCAGGCGGATAGGGCACTTGAATGCACAATCTGATCATTGCGCAAACCGTGGGTCTGCGCCATCTCATGCAGCGCCGCGCAGGCCTGTGTGTGTTTGGCATGGGTCAGAACGGTCAGGTCAAATAGCGTGGCCAACGCAGGCTTGGCCCCAACCTGTTGGATCAGCTTTGAGTTCGCGACCCAACAATAATGCTCTTGCCCCAAGGGTTCACTGGCAAAGGATTTCGATTTGAATGGCTCCGATTGCAGCGCCAAATCAAGCTGCCCCTCCATCAAACGCCTATCAATCTGGGTTGAGACATCGACTTCGAGCTGAATACGCAACTTGGGATAGGTGTCTCGCATCAATCGCAAAAAGCGTTGCAACCATGTGCAGGCGACCAGCTCGGTCACGCCCAATCGTAGGGTTTCCTCGATAAGCTCTTGGCGACCGGCTTCCTCGATCAGGGCTTCACCGGCCCAAAGAACCTCACGCGTTTTCTGCAACAGCTTTTCGCCGTCCGATGTCAAGCGCACCGATACAGCATCTCTGATCAACAATGTGACGTTCAAGGCACCCTCAAGCGCATTGATCCGCGCCGAAATGTTAGGCTGCGTGGTGCCCAACGCTTTCGCCGCCGCACGAAAAGTGCCCGTATCCACGACAAAGGCAAAGGCCTCGAGCTGTTTAAAGGTGATCTGGCTTTTTATCATCTTTGACCTACAAACCCACACCCTTCATCCGCTGGAAACCACAGGTAAGATCAAACCGCACCACCAAGCAATCGTAAACCGATCTCACGTGTCTCACCCGCCTGCCAAGGTTTTAACCAATTGCAAGGTGGCCTTGGCGACGGATTGAACGCCCTCATTGGTGCTGACATAGGCTGCGGCACCATAGCGGACTCCCCATTTGGTGCCCTCTTCCCCAATCGTTTCAAAGGCTTTGTTCAAGGCAATATCGACCTTCCCACCACAATACTTCGCAATGATCGCGGAAATCTCCAACAGCTTTCCAGCTATGAGCTTTAGCTTGCTTGGATCAGGGGCGTCTTTCTCAACCTCTTCTTCCAAGTCCTCTAAAGTTGTCGAAACCAATTCAAGATTCTTTTGGATAACAACCACATCATCAT
>JALZUL010000291.1 GCA_023301665.1 Ascidiaceihabitans sp. | reverse complement strand
GGACAAGGGCAAGGCCTGCGGCAACGGCTTGAAAGACTTTGATCGATAGGGTGTCACCCAAAACGGTTGTGCCTTTTGGTGCGCCAATCAAGCGTCCAACGCGGTCGCCAATTGTATTTGTTTGGGTGAACCAGTTCTTGGTGTTCCAGCCTTTGATAAGCTCTGTCTTCCACTCGTCATTTAGGAAGTTCACGATTGAGCTTTCACAGGCACGCGGCATCGGACCCAGTGAATTGCCGTTCAGGTATGTCATGCCAGCCGGAATATCGAACATTTCGCGGGTCTTGTTAAAGTCGGTCATGTGTCCATCCTTTGGGTTTCGCGCGTGCGTTTCGCGAATGCGTATCCGACGGTCTTAGGTTTTACCAGTGCTCGCTTTCAAAGACTGGTTAGGGGTAATCCACGATTTTAAAAGCAGCTCTGATTTGCGCGTCTGGACATGAGCTTTTCACCCTTGTGACATGCGCTTTAATTGGGAAATGCGTTTTCTCGGTCTGGCAATGGTTTTCTTTGATGTTTGGATTTTCGAAATATTGGTTTTGGTAAATCGAGAATTAGTCAAATGTGATTGACCGAGGCCCATATTTTTTTGTCATTCGAGGTGGTCTTAAAAAGGAAGATGATGATGAAATCTCAAACCCGTGTTGTCGTCATTGGTGGCGGAATTGCTGGCTGCTCGACCTTGTATCATCTGACACAAGAGGGGTGGGCGGATGTTGTTTTGGTCGAGCGGAATGAGCTGACCTCGGGCACCACGTGGCACTCGGCCGCGCAGGTCACGAACTTTGGGATGAACCAGACGATGGTTGGTCTTAAGACGCATTCCATCAACCTGTACAAAGAGCTGGCGGCAGACCCTGAGTATCCGGTGAATTACAATCACGGGGATGGCGGTATTCGTCTGGCCAATACCGAAGAGCAAATGGAGGGGTACCGCCACTTTGCGTCAATGGCGCGTGGGATGGATGTGGAATTTGAGGTTTTGGATGCCGCTGAATGTGCACGCCGCCATCCGCTGATCTCAACCGATAATCTTTTGGGTGGGCTTTGGGATCCCAGCGATGGGGATATTGACCCAGCCCAACTTTGCCAAGCGCTTGCACGTCGCGCCCGAAAGGCGGGGGCAGAGGTTTATCGCAACACGCCAGTGATAGGGTTAACGCAGCACAAAGATGACAGCTGGACGGTTCATACTGAACACGGGGACATTGATTGCGAAATTGTGGTGAATGCTTGTGGTTACCGCGTGAACGAGGTGGGCGCGATGATGGGTGTGCATCATCCTGTTTCCTCGATGGAACACCAGTATTTTGTGACTGAGGATATTCCAGCGATTGTGGAAGCGGGGCATCGTATGCCGCTTTTGCGCTGTCCGATCAGTGACTATTATTGCCGTCAGGATAAGAACGGACTGTTGGTCGGCTTTTATGAGCAGGATTGTAAAACTTGGGGCATGGATGGGATCGATCCGCATTTTGTGAATGCTTTGTGCCCTGATGATTTGAATCGTGTGACTGATGTTTTAGAAGGTGCTTTTGCACGGATGCCAGCCTTAACAGAGGTTGGGATTCATACGGTTGTGAATGGTCCGATCACTTATACTATTGATGGCGCGCCGTTGGTTGGTCCCATTCCGAACAAACGCAACGCATTTTGCATCATCGGTTTGCGCGCCGGTCTGGGTGAGGGCGGTGGCCATGGTTGGCTGCTGGCGCAACAAATTGTGCACGGCGAGGCGTGCTATGACACTTGGGTTATCGATCCGCGTCGTTTTTCAGGGCACACCAATGTTGAACTTACAGCGCTGAAAGCGATTGAGGATTATCAAAACGAATTTCGGTTCCATTTCCCGAATGAACACCGCCCTGTGGGACGAATGGCAAAGACCACGCCGCTCACGCCTGTGATGGCTGCGCAAGGGGCAGAGTTTCGCGTGGTGAATGGCTGGGAACGGGTTGAATTTATCAAGCCTTCGTCAGATTTTGAGGTGACCCATAGCTTCCGTTTTGATGAGAGCTTTGAGGTGGTAAAATCCGAAGTTAAGGCGGTTCAGAACGCGGTTGGGCTGTGCGAGGTGAGTGGGTTCAATCGCTACGAGATTACAGGTTCAGGTGCTCACAGTTTTTTAGATCGGATGATCTGTGGGCGCTTGCCGCGTAAGGCTGGCAAAGTTGGTTTAGCCTATCTGTTGAACGATCATGGGATGATCAAAGCAGAGGCCACAATTGCCAATATCCCCGCGTCTGATCGCGGCTCTGAACGTATTTGGTACGGTTCTGCGGCGGCTGCTGAAATGCACGATATGGATTGGTTGATGAAGAACCTGTCTGCTGAGGAAGATGTGCAAATCAAGTCGCTGACCAATGACCAAACTATTCTTGTTCTGGCGGGCCCTAAAGCGCGCGCAGTCTTGAGTGCGGTCAGCCGTGGGGATTGGTCCGCTCGCGGGTTCCCTTGGCTGTCCGTGCGCGAGTGTTTCATCGGCATCGCGCCGGCAACGGTTATGGGCGTCAGTTTTTCTGGCGAGCTGGCCTATGAAATTCACATCCCCAATGCGTCGCTTTATGCCGCCTACCTTGCGTTACGCGAGGCGGGGAATGCGCATGGCTTGCGTCTCTTTGGGTCGCATGCCGTAGAGTCTATGCGCCTTGAAAAAGGATACCTGCACTGGAAGGCAGATTTGTTGACAGAGTTTGATCCGTTTGAGACTGGTTTGGATCGGTTTGTGAAGATGGATAAACCGTCTTTTGTTGGCAAAGACGCGCTTGAGAAACGTCAGGCTGAGGGCGTGCGTAAGCGTCTTGTGACGATGACCTTGGACAGCACAACCGCGCCTGCGCACGGCGGATCATCGGTGATGGTTGGGGACAAGGTTGTGGGGACTGTTACGTCTGGCGGATGGGGGCACCGATTGGGATTAAATCTGGCCTATGCTTTTGTTGACCCGGATGTTTCCGAGATCGGCACGTGTTTTGAAGTTGATGTTTTAGGGCAACGTGTTGCGGCTGTGGTTTCTCCGATGGGGGCTTATGATCCATCACTGTCCTTGGTGCGCGGTTAAGCTGGCATCCTGTAAAATCTCACTGACCCTCTTGGCAAAGGGTTGGTGAATAAAGTAGAACAAATAGGGAACATTAATGGGATTCTCTATTGCAGTGTATGTCTGGGCCTACCTTCAAGAAACGCGCGCCGCGCCCCGTCAATGCGTCTGTGCAGCAAAGGCCGGTGCTTTCCGAGGCTTTTGTGACGACTGCGACAGATGCGGGAGCGGTTGGCTTTGTTCTGGCTGGCCTACGGGCTCAAGCGGCACCTATTTTATGGGTTCAAGATTACCTATCGCAAAAAGAATCTGGGC
>JALZUL010000290.1 GCA_023301665.1 Ascidiaceihabitans sp. | reverse complement strand
CGCCATATCTGACAAGGTGCCTGTCGTGGTTTTGAACGCTTTAAGCGACGCCCCCAAGCGTGAATTGGCACCCTGGTGCAAGGTTGGCCAAACCGTCGCGTTTCTCGGATCATCCGGCGTGGGCAAGTCCACGCTTGTGAATGCTTTGACGGGCTCAAATGTCGACACACAGGGCGTGCGCGAAGCGGATGCGCGCGGACGTCACACGACAACCAGCCGACACCTTCATATCACCGCAGACAGCTGCGCCGTCCTTGATACGCCGGGCATGCGTGAGCTGCAGGTGACTGATGCGTCTTCGGGTATTGGCGACCTTTTTCCAGATCTCCACAATTTGTCACTGGAATGTAAATTTTCTAATTGCAGTCATCAGGTTGAACCGGGATGCGCGATTTTGGCAGCTGTCGCTGCTGGTGAGATCGATACCGATCGTTTGGCACGCTGGACAAAATTGGTTGTCGAAGAAAAGCAAAACACCGAGAGCCTTGCCCAACGCAAGATCAAGGACAAGAAACTTGGCAAAACGACCAAGAGCCCCCAAAAGAAAAAGCGTAAATAGGCTGGCACTTACCATGCCTCTGAATCACGAGACTGTGCATCTTTCACAAAATTGGTTTGTGTTTGACTAAAACAATGAAAGACATGCCATACGCGAAAGCCTTTTGAGGCATGAACAGCAAATCAACATAAAGCGGGACACCAGAATGGCGCTACAATTGAAATTGTCGATTTCCTTACTCATTATCAGACTAAGCATCGCAGCCTTTTTCACGGCTTGGAGCTCGCTCAAGTTTTACCGCCCAGAGTGGTTTGAAAACGTGTTTCGCAACTTCTATGGGTTGGAATTTGCATCCCGTGATATGTCGGCTTTTGTTGGTGTCGTTCAACTGCTCATCGTTCTCGCCTTTGTGCTCGGCTTTAAACGCACGATTAGCTACGCGGTCTTAGCCTTGATGCAGGGGGCAGGTGTTTTAGGTTCTATTCCCAATTTGATGAACTTCGCCCAATATCCGAACAATCTGATGTGGGCGGCAGTCCCAGCATTTGGCGCTGCGGTTGCATTATTTATTATGCGCGAACACGATGAATTCACTGTGGATGGATGGCAATCATCCCGCAAATCAGACCTAACTTAAGGAAAAGTAACTATGGCGAATTGGCCTTTCAAAATAGGTGCAGGATTGATTTTAATCTCGGCTGGATATCTGGCTTATAACACTTTGAAGCCCCCGTTTTGGGAAACAAATCAACCTTTACAAGCAAGTTCAGGACCGGTCGATTTTTTAGAGGACTTGGACACCAACAATGTTGGAAACGGTTGGAAGGAGCGCACATTCTTTAGAATTACGCCCACCCAATACACTATGACCGAAGAAGACGGCGCGCCAGCTTTGCGCTGCACCACGGATCACAGCGGATCAATCCTGGCGCGCGATACAGATATCGCCCTAAGCGATTTGCCCTTCCTCACATGGGAATGGAAAGTCACCGATCCGATCAGCAGCGGCGTCGACGAAGATACCCGTGACGGCGACGACCACCCTTTGCGGTTCTACTTACGTTTCACCAATGACGCAGGAGAAAGCAAAGGAGCAGAGATCATCTGGAGCAACCAAAAATACGAGGCCGGAGATTATAAGATCATCGGTTCATTCTATCATTTGGTCGCGAATGGATTGGACGAAAACATCGGGGCGTGGCACGCGCAATCTGTCGATTTGCGCAAGCTCTACAGCGATATTGGCGGCACTGGGACCGCGCGTCTTGATGTGCTTGGCTTCTTTTGTGACAGCGACAATGCAGGCGGAACAAGCGACGGATATTTCCGAGACGTCCAACTTTCTGCAGAAAACACACAATAGTCCGGACATAAAAAAGGCCACGATGCATGCCGCATCGTGGCCAAAACACTCGTTAACTGAATACCTTACTCTGGTGCGTCGAGCGCCCCGGATTTGAACAGCAAACCTGCGGCTACTGCGCCAATGACTGGCGCAACAATGAACAGCCAAAGCTGAGCGATTGCGGTCGTGCCAGCAAACAAGGTTGGGCCAATAGAGCGCGCTGGGTTCACGGAAACACCCGTGACATTGATGCCAACCAAGTGGATCACGACCAGTGCCAGACCGATTGCCAGACCCGCCATAGCAGCCGGAGCGTTAGAGCCCGTTGCCCCCAAGATAACGACCATAAACAAGAACGTCGCTACGATCTCGAACACAAGCGCCGCAAACATTGAGTATTCACCAAGGTATCCAGCACCCCAACCGTTCTGACCCAAGCCATTCTCAGCAACGCTGTAATCCGCTTTCCCAGATGCGATAATCATCAGGACCAAGGCAGCCACGATAGCGCCAGCCACTTGTGCGATGATATATTTGACCGCCTCAGGCATGCTCATGCGACCAGCAGCGACCATTCCAAGAGATACAGCTGGATTGATGTGACAGCCCGAAACTGGGCCGATCCCATAGGCCATACCGATCAAAGCAAGGCCGAAGGCAAAACTGATACCAGTCAGGCCAATATCCGCGCCTGCAAGCACAGCCGAACCACACCCGAAAAGTACGAGCGTGAAGGTTCCGATAAATTCTGCGATTTGTTTGTTCATGTGCGTCTCATTTCCTATGTTTCCCTGCTGCTAACATCGCAGCAAGTGTCAAAACACGAGGAAAACAACCAGAAACACGCCAAAAAATTGGTGTGTGGAAACGCGGCTGGGGTTTATTCTGATCCCTCAGAAGCCCATTTTAATCGCGATTTCCCCATTCCAAAGTTCGTAAAATATGACGTCAAAGCGCCATAGGCGATCAGGGTATAGGACATCAGTTCTAAGCCTTCTTGGACAACCGATTTAATGGTGCGGATATAGTTTTCGCCGAGCACGCCTTCCCAAAGCGTTCCAGTGCCAAAGGTACGTGTGAAAACCAAAAGCAACAAAACACCAATATAAATGAACGTAGCCGAGCGCGTTTCAAAATGTTGCAACAAAGGCCCCGCCAATGTGTCACGGTTGCGATAAACCAATACAGTTCCAACGATCATGGCAACGAGCACTGGAAACACCCAGAATCCTTTGGAGATATGGTCAAACAAAGCATCTTGCTCTCGGATAAACAGGCAAGAAAAGAACGTTACCCCCATAATCAGGTATCCGCGTGCAGCCCTCAATTTAAATGCAGCCTTTGCGATCAATCCAATGGTCACAAGCAGCAGTCCATTGTGCAGATATTCGGTCAGGGAGTCTTCTTTCATGTCATTAGAAAGAACCACTGCATCAAAATATACGATTAAAGGAACCAGTATCACAATCGCCTTCAAAATGAAAAATTCGGCGACGATCCAAGCAAGCCTACGCTTAGTTGATACGACCTGATGAGGTGGCACTTGGTCTAAGGATTGTTTTTCGGTCGACTGGTCAGCATAACTCATAGCAAATAGTCCATCTGGTGATAACGCCAAACGTGGCTGATTAATCAATTAAGGTAACGATCATAATTTAACCAGCTTCACTCCCTGTTAAGTGATCGATTTTGCCACTTGTTGCAAAGCTGTTTTCGAAACTATGACCTTGTGCCGGAACTTACCGCAGCACCATGATGCTTCGCAGACCAAGGTCAACGCCTCTTTATACCGATCATACAGCGGATCGGTATTCACAAATAAAAAGCCCCACCAAATTGGCAGGGCTTCAAAATTTCAACTATCGCTTTAGCGGTTTACGCTGCGAGTGCTGCTTGTGCTTGGGCAACAATTGCACCGAACGCTTCAGGTTCGTGTACAGCCAAGTCAGCCAAAACCTTACGGTCAACTTCAATACCAGCCAAGTTCAGGCCGTTGATGAAGCGTGAGTATGTAAGCGCTTCGTCGTGTGAGCGAACAGCCGCGTTGATCCGTTGGATCCACAACGCGCGGAAGTTCCGCTTACGATTGTGACGGTCACGGGTTGCATATTGGTTCGCTTTATCGACCGCTTGGCGTGCGACTTTAAAGGTGCTCTTACGGCGGCCATAGTAACCTTTGGCTGCTTTGATGACCTTCTTGTGACGGGCGTGGGTGACTACACCACCTTTTACTCGAGACATATCTTATTCCTTCTGGCTTAACGGTCGTAGGGCATGAAGCCCTTGATGATCTTGGCGTCTGGCGCAGACAATGCTGATGTGCCACGTGCGTTACGCAGGAATTTATTCGTGCGTTTGATCATACCGTGCTGTTTGCCAGCTTGGCCTCCCATGACCTTGCCGGTCGCAGAAACCTTAAAGCGCTTCTTGGCGCTCGATTTCGTCTTCATCTTTGGCATTTCCGTCTCCTTTGTATTGAGTTCGGTAATTGCGCGACTCGGCATGCCATTTCGGCCGGACGCGCGGAACGAGATTGGTCTTTAGGCGGGTAAAATGTTTAGAGCAAGCGAAAATGCTTATTTTTATGCAAAAAAGCGGGATCGCTTGTCTCTAAACTTATCTTTGAAGACTGATCCGTATCTTACGGCAACACATCTGCCACAATTTCGATGAATGCATTGGGGATGTCTTCGAGACTGTAACCGCCGGGCTTGTTTTGGACAGCGTACAAAACAAGGCCACCCGCGATAATTACAGTGACGGCGGATGCACGTGGCACACGCCGATCACTAAATGCCGAGATGATGGAGGGGATCGAAAAAATTGCGATCAGGATCCCCAATACCAAAGCTAAATCCGTCGACATAAAAACACCCTCTTAAACCAATAAGAGAATACCTACTCTGGATCAGTGTTGAAAATCAAATTTTCATCGCATGGAGCCACACGAAGAATATTTGTAGTACCTGTCACGTTGAAAGGGACACCAGCGGTGACAACGATTTGATCCGCTTCCGTCGCAAGCCCTTCAGCCCGTGCAGCGCTTGCAGCACTGACAACTGCGCCTTTGAACCGATCCATTTGATTGGTGATCACACAGTTCGTGCCCCAGCTCAGCGCAAGACGGCGGGCTGTGTTTATCAATGGTGTCATGGCAATAATTGGAACGCGTGGGCGTTCACGTGCTGTCAAAAGTGCGGTTGTTCCGCTTTGCGTAAAGCAGCAGATCGCCTTAATCTCAGTCGTTTCCGCAATTTCACGCGCCGCTGACACAATACCTACAGCAACTGAGCTGTGTTCAACGACACGGCTTGCTTCGATGATTTCGCGGTACGTGGGGTCCTGCTCAACCTCTCGGGCGACATTGTCCATAGTTTGAACGGCTTCGATCGGGAAGCTGCCGGCTGCACTCTCAGCGCTCAACATGACAGCATCTGCGCCTTCATAGATCGCAGTCGCAACATCAGAAACCTCTGCACGAGTTGGCATTGGGCTTTCGATCATGCTTTCGAGCATCTGCGTCGCAACGATCACAGGCTTGGCCTCAGCACGGCATTTACGGATCAAACGCTTTTGAATTGGCGGTACGTTTTGCACCGGAAGTTCAACACCCAAATCGCCACGTGCAACCATGATACCGTCACTCACAGCGAGAATATCGTCGAAGCGGTCAACCGCATTTGGCTTTTCGATTTTAGAAAGGATCGCAGCGCGTCCTTGGACCAAACCACGCGCCTCTTCAACGTCAGCTGCGCGTTGAACAAAAGACAAGGCCAACCAGTCAACACCCAGATCACAAACAAACTCGAGATCCGCGCGGTCCTTGGAGGACAAAGCGGCCAATGGCAATTCCACGTCTGGAACGTTGACGCCCTTACGATTTGAAATCACGCCACCAATAACGACCACACAATCAGCAAAGTCTGGGCCACAGGCTTCGACCTCTAGACGGATCTTACCGTCGTTGACCAACAGGCTTGCACCCACTTCAAGGGCTTGAAAAATCTCAGGGTGTGGCAGACAGACACGCTTGCTGTCACCTTCTGCCTTGTCCAGATCAAGACGGAACTTGGCACCAACCTCGAGCATCTCACCATCTTCGGCAGCGAACACGCCAACCCGCAATTTTGGCCCCTGAAGGTCGGCCAAGATACCGATAGTACTGTTTAAGTCGGTTTCAACCTTGCGAATTGCCGCGTGCTTAACGGCAATCTCTTCGTGCGAACCGTGCGACATATTCAAACGAAATACGTCGGCTCCCGCTTCGTGAAGTGCCCGAATTGTTTCATATGTTTCGGAGGCTGGACCCAAAGTGGCCACGACTTTCACATTGCGCAGACGTCTCATATTGGAGTGTTCCCTGTCATTTCTTACTTATGTTAACGCTATCATTTGGGGCGCTTATCGCGCAATTCTCTTTCGGTGGCAACTGATCTAAATTTATGATGAAATCAGGTAACGGTTCTATGACGCGAAAGATGCCTTGCCGATAAGCACAGTTGAAACCAAAGCCAAACGATAAACACTTGCGATGAAGGATACGATCAAATGGATCCGCAAACCCAACTTGAGCTCGAAGCCGCAGCGTTCCGACGCATGCGTCAGCATTTAATGCAAGATCGCACCGATGTGCAGAATATTGACATGATGAACCTCACCGGTTTTTGCCGAAACTGCTTGTCGCGGTGGTATCAAGAGGCCGCAAATGAGCGTGGCATTGAGATGTCTAAAGACGAAGGACGAGAAGCGTTCTACGGAATGACGATGTCGGAATGGAAAACCAACTTTCAAACCGATGCAACCCCTGAGCAACAAGCCCAGTTCAAAGACGTCCATAAGGATTAAAAGCAAAAAGCCGACGCTCCGTTGCGCCGGCCTTTTCGATTTCCTAGAGCGGCTTAACCCTTAGTCACTTGGCGTCAGATCGCTTTCTTGAGGCTCTCTTCAAGGTAGATCTCGCGCAACCGCTTTGACACATAGCCTGGCTTGCCGTCACCAATTTGGACGCCATCAATCTCAACAACACCGTTCACAAACATCGTTGCTGACGTGATAAACGCCTCGTCCGCTTCTTTGGCTTCTTCGATGGTATACAGGCGTTCTTCAACTTCCATCTGTGCCTCTTTTGCAAAACGCAGAACTGCCGCACGGGTAATACCATGCAAGATGTCGTTGGACAGACCACGTGTGATGATCTTGTTGCCCTTCACGATGTAGGCATTGTTGGATGTGCCTTCGGTCACGTGACCATCTTCGACCATCCATGCATCATCGCAACCAGCCGCTTTCGCCATCATTTTACCCATGGACGGGTAAAGCAATTGTACTGTCTTGATATCGCGACGGCCCCAACGCTCATCCGCAATCGAGATCACTTTGATCCCGTTTTCGGACGCCGCGCTTGTCGTCACGCCAGGCTTGGACTGCGTGAATAAAACAACAGTACAAGGCGTCGTTTCCGGGTCAGGGAAAACAAAATCACGATCCGCAGGCGCGCCACGGGTGATTTGCAAGTAAACGCCACCTTCAACAACATCATTAAGCGACACCAGCTCGCGGTGTACCGCCAAAAGTTCATCTTTGCTGATGGGGTTCTTGATTCCCAACTCACTCAAAGACCGCTCAAGGCGAACAGCGTGACCGTCAAAATCTACCAATTTACCGTCTAAGACCGAAGTTACCTCGTAAACGCCATCAGCCATTAAGAAACCACGGTCAAAAATTGAAACCTTGGCTTGGTCTTCTGGCAAGTACTCGCCGTTCAAATATACAGTCCGCATCGGTCGTTATCCCCACAATGCCGCTGAGGGTGGATGCACCCCAGCGTGGTCAAAAATCAAAGGTTCTTTGCGGTCTTCTGCCAACAAGAGCGGGCCGTCAAGGTCTACAACAGAC
Source organism: Ascidiaceihabitans sp. (assembly GCA_023301665.1). Lineage (GTDB taxonomy): Bacteria > Pseudomonadota > Alphaproteobacteria > Rhodobacterales > Rhodobacteraceae > Ascidiaceihabitans. The sequence goes on along the minus strand of JALZUL010000290.1, from coordinate 3,394 downwards.
GCACCCTGTGCGACCAATGTCGCCGGCGCCATCGCAAGCGAGCTGCCCACCATGCATCCCACCATGACTTCATACCCCTGTGCAAGAGCTGCATCACGCAGCGCCAAGGCCTCGGTAAGTCCGCCAGTTTTATCCAGCTTGATGTTCACCACGTCGTATTTGCCCTTTAAATTCGCAAGGCTTTTCCGGTCGTGACAGGACTCATCGGCGCAAACCGGCACGGGGCGCTGCATTCCAAGCAGCGCATGGTCTTCGCCAGCAGGCAATGGTTGTTCGACAAGCTCGACCCCCAAGCGCACCAAATGTGGGGCAAGGTCGGCGTAAACATCGGCGGACCATCCTTCGTTCGCATCTACTATAATGCTTGATTTCGGAGCACCCGCACGCACCGCCTCTAGGCGCGGCATGTCGTCAGGTGTGCCGAGCTTAATCTTCAACAGCGGGCGGAAAGCATGTTTCTCGGCCTGTTCTTGCATAGCTTTCGGGGTGTCGAGCGACAGCGTGTATGCCGTAATCTCTGATTTAGGTGCCGGTAGCCCGGCCAGTTCCCAGACCCGTTTGCCTGCGCGCTTTGCTTCAAGATCCCACAGGGCGCAGTCGACCGCATTTCGCGCAGCACCTGCTGGCAATAGATCATATAAATCCTGCCTGCTGAAATCCTTGGGCAAGCCCATAATCTCATCAGTGACCGATTGGAGGCTTTCGTTATAACGCGCGTATGGGACGCATTCCCCCCAGCCAGTGTGCTCGCCATCGCCTAGCTTAACCGTAAGCACCTTAGCTTCGGTACGAGAGCCTCGTGCAATGGTGAAAACTTGGGCCAGTTTAAACACATCGTGTGTCACATCTACCTGCATTTATTCGCCCTTTTTATCGAATCAAACCTCCCCCAGTCAAAATTGGAGGAGGTTCGTATAATCCTTACAACGCCGCCAAAGCATCTGCCAAGCGGTCAGCTCCATGACGGTAGGGATCAACCGCAGGAAGACCTAGTTCGGCCTCAACCTTTGCCAAATACGCAACGGCTTCTTCTTCGGACAGATGCTGCGTGTTCACAGAGATGCCGACGACCTCACAGGCAGGGTTCCCAAAACGCGCCAGCGGCAACGCGGCGTCGATAACCTGCTGCATAGAAGGTGGCGTATATTCTGGTAGCCCGCGCATGTGTTCACGTGTTGGCTCGTGGCAAATGATCAAAGCGTCGGGTTGCCCCCCATGCACAAGCGCCATTGTGACGCCCGAATAGGATACGTGGAACAAGGAACCTTGGCCTTCGATGATATCCCAGTGATCTTCATCATTGCTAGGTGTCAAATGCTCTACAGCGCCGGCCATGAAATCAGCAACAACCGCATCGAGTGGCACACCGTGACCTGTAATCAAGATACCTGTTTGACCAGTGGCACGGAATGTCGATTTCAAACCCTTGGCTTGCATGGCTTTATCTAGGGCTAGGGCGGTGTACATTTTACCCACCGAACAATCAGTCCCGACAGCCAATACACGCTTGCCTGTTCGCTTTTGACCGTTGGCAATTGGGTAATCCTCGGAAGCGATCCGCACGTCGTGCAACATCGCGCCATTCGCCGCAGCAGCTTCGACCAGATCCGGTTCGTCGCTCAGCAAGTTATGCAAACCAGAGGCTAGATCATACCCCATGTTCAAAGCTTCGATCAGCACTTCTTTCCAAGCTGGGGAAATGACGCCACCGCGATTTGCCACACCGATTACCAATGTCTTCGCACCAGCTTCGAGCCCCTGTGCGAGGGTCATATCTGCGATCCCAAGGTCATGGCCACACTCTGGAAGACGGAACTGGCCAACCGCGTTGTCTGGGCGCCAGTCATTGATGCCTTGTGCAACTTTTGCAGCGAGCGGATCAGGCGCGTCGCCCAAGAACAGTAAATATGGTGTTTTGATCATTTTGCGATGTCCCCTAGAATAGCGCTTGTCCACAACTTCGCGGCCTTTAAGGGCAAGGTGATTGCAAAAGATCGCGTAAACGGTGTTTTTTTGGAATTTCTTGTCGCATGCTTGGCATTTGGCCGAAGAATCTTGTGCACACGACATTTAGCCCAACACATCCTCCCGAATCCGCCTGAGCGCAGCATGCGCAAAAAGCACCTTGCGGATCATCGACTAACTTAATATCAATATTTAACATCAAATCGAAACAATATTACCCACAGACCAAGAAAGGCACCTCATGAGCTTCCGCCTCCAACCCGCCGCCCCCGCTCGTCCAAACCGCTGCCAGCTATTTGGACCAGGGTCGAATACAAAGCTGTTCCCTAAAATGGCGATGTCCGCTGCGGATGTGATCAATCTCGATCTCGAAGACTCAGTGGCTCCAAATGATAAAGACGTCGCGCGCGCCAACATCATTGAAGCAATCAATACAATCGACTGGGGGACGAAAACCATATCGGTTCGGATCAACAGTCTAGACACGCCATTTTGGTATCGCGATGTGGTCGATCTTTTGGAGCAAACAGGGGATCGGCTAGATCAAATTATGATCCCCAAAGTGGGTTGCGCGGCTGACATCTACGCTGTTGATGCGCTGGTAACCGCGATTGAAACCGCAAAGGGGCGAACAAAGCCGATCGCATTCGAGGTTATCATCGAATCCGCTGCAGGCCTTTGTCACGTTGAAGAGATCGCGGCGGCCTCCCCACGTCTAGAAGCCATGAGTTTAGGTGCTGCTGACTTCGCGGCCTCCATGGGGATGCAGACGACTGGGATCGGTGGAACACAAGAGAATTACTACATGCTGCAAGGCGATCAAAAGCACTGGTCTGATCCATGGCACTGGGCGCAAGCAGCTATTGTGGCGGCATGCCGGACCCATGGTATTTTGCCGGTCGATGGCCCCTTTGGTGATTTCTCTGATGACGAAGGTTACCGTGCTCAAGCGCGTCGCTCAGCCACACTTGGCATGGTTGGCAAATGGGCCATCCATCCAAAACAGATCGCACTCGCGAACGAAGTCTTTACCCCATCGGATGCAGCTGTAGCAGAAGCGCGCGAAATTCTCGCCGCGATGGAGGCTGCAAAAGCGAAGGGCGAAGGGGCAACGGTCTACAAAGGACGTTTGGTTGATATCGCGTCGATCAAACAAGCGGAAGTGATCGTGCATCAATCGGAAATGCTGGCACGTTGACGCTTAAGCCCGTTCGTCTTTGGGTGACCCCATAACAACATAGGACGTGATGCCATTCACCTGTGGCAACGCGCCCAAAAGATCTGTGTGAAACACCTTATAGCTTGCGATATCCGCACATTCTACGCGCAGTAAATACTCGATTGTCCCAGTGATATTGTGGCATTCTCGCACTTCTGGTGCGCGATCCATAGCGCGTTCAAACGCTTCTTGACTGCCTTTCGAATGATC
>JALZUL010000289.1 GCA_023301665.1 Ascidiaceihabitans sp. | reverse complement strand
ACGCGCGAATAAACTGCGAATGCCACCACGATTTGCCCAGCTCAATTCAAAACCCGCATCCTCAAGGAGGGTCGCTAATACATCTAAGGCCCCTGCATCAGCTGGAGTAACGGAAGGGCAGCGTACTAAATCTGCGGTTAGAGCAACGGGGTCGATACCAGACATTGTATTTCCTAAAATGAGACTCGGCGTGAATTACAGGAATGTGGCGAAAATGGCGCGATGCCAAGACCTATCCTTTCCATTTTATTAACAAAACATAATCACTCGTGCTATGGTTGGGAAAATAATATGACCCGAGGCAGGGCATCTAGCAGTGTAGCCGTCAATGAACGGCGCTCGTACCAACGATGTACGTTTTAAAAACGCAGACAAATCTGCGTGCTGTTTGGCATGTTCTGTCTCCTTATTGGGCAGAGGCAGTTATGGTTACAGCATCGGAACTTCCGATCGATACGGACGCGACCGCTATAGAAATGGCGCAAACCATCTTTGGCGATGGCGTACAGGTGACGGGAGCAACATTTTTTGGGGATAATGATTCATCCGGTATTTTTACCGACGGTGATACGATTTCTCCGGGTGTAACTCCTAGTGATACCGGGGTGATCTTATCTACAGGTAACGCCGAAGACTTTACCAACTCTTCTGGAGAAGCAAACCAAAACACCAACACCACGACAAACACCAGTGGGTTTAATAACTTTTCGCAGTTCAACAATGCCGCAGGTGGTCAGACATTTGACGGTGCAGCCTTAGACGTCGATTTCATTCCGACCGGCGATCTAATGACGATCCAATTTGTGTTCTCGTCAGAGGAATTCCCTGAATTCCAGAACTCAGTCTTCCAAGACTTCGTGGGTGTTTTCATCAATGGCACACTAGTCCCGCTGGCCGTTGGGGATGGCAATACCGTTCCAGGCAATATCAACTCGCAAAATAATGCAAACCTGTTCGTTGACAACACTCAAGACCAATTCAATACAGAAATGGACGGTTTCACCGTAACGCTGACACTATCAATTCCAGTAAATTCTGGCGTAACGAATACGCTTAGAATCGGAATTGCAGACGTCGCGGACAGCCAATTTGACTCAAATATTTTGATTGCTGGAGATTCTGTTCAAACACAGGTTGTTGCTCAAGCTGACAGCACAAATTTGTTCCCCAATGGGTCGACCGATCTCGATTTAACCGCCAATGACGTCAACACAAATAGCGGTTCTCTAACGATTACACATTTAAACGGCCAACCCGTCGTTGTTGGCCAACCCGTCGTGCTGAACACTGGGCAGACGATTTCCCTTAATGCAGACGGTACTGTCAATATTTTAGGTGACGGCGACACCGAAGATTTTAATTTTACCTATACAGTCGATAACGGCACAAACAGCGATGTCGGTTTTGTAAACGTCAGCTCGATCCCATGTTTTGTCGCAGGCACTTTAATCCAAACGCAAGAGGGCCAGCGCAGTGTTGAATCTCTGCTTTTAGGCGACCTTATTATGACAAAGGATGATGGTTTACAGCCCTTGCGCTGGATTGGACAACGTACTGTCGCTGCCCAAGATAACTTTGCACCAATTCACATTCGCGCGAATACATTCGGAACTCATGATGACCTCATGGTTTCACCTGAACATCGCATATTAATTCGGGACTGCTTAGCCGAACTATTGTTTGGCGAAGAGGAGGTTCTAGTGTCCGCTAAAGAACTAGTGAACGACAGCTCGGTTGTGCGTTGCGCCGGAGGTGACGTGACATACGTTCATCTGATGTTTGATCAGCATCAAGTCGTCTATTCTGCCGGCCTTGCGACCGAGAGTTTCATGCCGGGCCCTCAGACCACCAAAAGCTTTGAGCAAGAGATCGTTAAAGAAATCTGCACCTTATTCCCAGAGATCGATCCAGAGACCGGTCAAGGCTATAGTCCAGCTGCACGTCGCATTTTACGCCATTTTGAAGCACAACTGTTACGCAAATCACAAGACGAAGTGGCCTAAGAAAAGATGACTTGGATCGCATCCGCAGATCATAAAGAAGGACGCTTCAGCCCCAATGGGCTAGGCATTGATCGGCGTTTCACACCTCAGATCAGCCTCTGCAGCGGGGCCACTTTAAGACGGGGCACTTTGATGCTGGAAACCCGAATGTCTCCTACAGCGAAACCTCAAGTGCTTTTTGCGTTTAACCGTACGTTTCCTCAGAGCCGCTCGTTTTCGATCCAAGCGATTCCTGGTGGCGGTGTAACTTTGGTCCACAACGACAATGGCGACATTTGTCACGCAACTTTGAGATGGCGCGGCAGCGGGCGTGCAGACGTAGTACGCATATCCTTTTCATGGGATACAGAAACAAAATGGGCGCAGCTTTCGCTGGAGCGTCCTGAAGAAACTACGGTTACATCGATTCAGGTACCGCATGATAACCCGCTTTACATTCAAGACCTGCACGACGTCATCTTAGCAAAAGGGGATCGGACGTTTTCAAATGACGCGGTTTTTGTCGCTTTGTCTGACGAAATTGAACCTGTAGGCCCGATGCCAACACTGTCTTTGAATACACCAGTGGCTACACCGCAAGGGCATCAACAGATTCAACACCTAGAACGTGGTGATACGATTAATACTGCGACAAAAGGTGTGATCCCTGTTCTACAACGCATAACCCGTACCGTCCCCGCTCTGGGTAGCTTCGCCCCGATCAGGCTGCGAGCCCCTTATTTTGGGTTACTGGAAGATATTATCGTCGCTCCAGACCAAAGGCTCGTCATTCGAGGTTCAGACGTAGAATACCTTTTCGGTCAAGAAGCCGTTTTGGTTCCAGCGCGGCATTTGGTCAACGGTTTTGCCGCACGGTATGAACCAACCGGTCCAACAATTTCTTATACCCATCTGCTTTTGCCCGAGCACGAAACATTATCGGCGGCAGGCTCTTCATTTGAAAGCCTATATATTGGACGCATTCGCAGAAAACAGGACCAATTGAATGCGAGTTTATTGTCACATTTCCAGAGGAATGGTTTACCTGAGCATGGCAAGCCAGTTTTCCCTATCTTAAAAGCATTTGAGGCTGTAACTCTTGCCGACCAACGCGCTGCTTAAAATCTGCTGAGATATAAATGTACAAATACTTGATGGCCCTTTCCTGCATGCTGTTTTTTGCAGGACCTCTTGCCGCACAAAGCCTAACCGTCTCAACCGTGACTAGGCCTCCATTTTCTATGGAAAATAATGGTGTGGACACTGGGTTTTCTATCGACCTTTGGGCAGCCATCGCTGCGAACTTGAACGCTGAGTCTTCCATCAATCGCCACGACAGTTTTTCTGAAATGCTGGAGGCCGTGAGAAACGGGACATCTGACGTTGCAATCGCCAATATCTCCATTACTTCTGCACGCGAACAAACAATGGATTTCAGTCATCCAATCTTTTCTTCCGGCTTGCGTACAATGATCCCTCTAAAAGGTGAATCAAGCTTCTCACTTGTGAGAACTATAGTCTCTTGGGAATTGTTTTTTGCGATCATTGGGGCTTTCGCCGTTCTACTTGCTGGCGGAATGTTGATGTGGCGCTTTGAACGTGCAGATCAAGAATATTTCGATCGCCCCGCGCGTCATGCTATGTTTCCCGCTTTTTGGTGGGCGCTTAATCTTGTTGTAAACGGCGGGTTCGAGGAGCGAGTTCCACGCACCCCAATGGGTCGTATCTTTGGCGTTATTCTCGTTGTCTCTTCGTTGTTTGTGGTATCCATTTTTGTAGCTCGGATCACTTCTGCGATGACAGTCAGCGCAATCGAGACATCTGTTTCTTCTGTAAACGATCTTTATGGCAAACGGGTTGGTACGGTCGGGGGGAGTACTGCAGAAGTATTTCTGCAAAATCGCGACCTCAATTCAGCTGCGTTTTCCGATTTGAAGCACGTTCTAGAAGCCTTCGAAAAAGGTGAGGTAGATGCAGTCGTCTTTGATGCACCAATTCTAGCATATTACGTTTTGACAGACGGCGCGAAATTTGGCCAACTTGTGGGACCTACTTTCCAACTAGAAAGCTACGGGATCGCATTACCATCCGACAGTGAATGGCTAGAGCCCATCAATCAGTCGTTGTTGGCCCTACGCGAAGACGGGACCTACGCCGAACTGCATCGCAAATGGTTTGGCGAAAATCCTTAGGTCAGTCGAAGAACGGCGTCATTTGAGCGATAATAACCGAGTTTTCGTCCAAAGCGCGTTGCATCAATGCACGCTCTTCATCGTCGATCTCATGACCTTCGGCCTCACGTTCCGCTAACGTACCGTAACCCGTGACATCCAAAGGTGCAGTGTCAGCTTGTTTCAGGATCGCAACGGTTTCCCGAACCGCCTCTGCTTCATCCACACCACTGGCAAAACACATTAGAGCTGCGCCACTTGCCTTTTTAGGCAAGCCGTCTCCATCTTTGCGGCCTATTTGAACCAATAACGTAAACACCTTTTGTTTCGATCCAGCCATATCATCATTCCTTCGTATTTTACGTTGGGCGTAACTTAGTTTTTAAGAACTGAAAACAGCAACGCCTCCAAAAACAAAAAGGGAGGAGACACATGATCTCTTCCCTTTCTTAGCTTAATCGTGACCTAGATTTTAGTCGCGCAGTAGTTCGTTAATTGAAGTTTTAGAACGCGTCTTTGCATCGACCTTTTTAACGATAACGGCGCAATAAAGGTGCACACCATTCTTGGACGGCATAGACCCCGCGACAACAACTGAACCCGCAGGTACTTCACCATAAGATACATCGCCGGTTTCACGATCTAGGATCTTGGTGGATTGTCCAATAAACACGCCCATCCCCAAAACGGAACCTTCGCGAACAATGCAGCCCTCAACGACTTCAGAACGCGCACCGATAAAGCAGTTATCTTCGATGATTGTTGGGCCCGCTTGCATGGGTTCAAGAACGCCGCCAATACCGACACCGCCTGAGAGGTGAACATTTTTGCCAATTTGCGCACACGAACCAACGGTCGCCCATGTATCAACCATGGTACCTTCATCAACATACGCGCCCAAATTTACAAACGAAGGCATCAACACAACGCCAGGCGCGATGAACGCAGATTTACGGACCACACAGTTAGGCACAGCACGGAAACCTGCGGTTTTCCATTCTGCATCACCCCAGCCTTTGAATTTGGAATCGACCTTGTCCCACCAGCCGCTCCCTTGTGGGCCACCGTCTTGCAGCTCCATATCTTTAATACGAAAGCCCAAAAGAACCGCTTTTTTGGCCCACTGATTAACATGCCAATCACCATTTTCGAGGCGTTCAGCCACCCGCAATTTACCGCTGTCCAAAGCAGCCAGTGTATCTTCGATTGCGTCGCGTTGCTCACCCATTGTGCTCGATGAGATTGTATCGCGCGCATCCCAAGCGGATTCGATCGCGGTTTCAAGCTGTGCATTTGACATGTCAGGACTCCTAAAAAAATGTTGGGCTGCTTAGACAGCAATAAGAGGTTCAGTGCAATCATATCTGGGCAAGTGACCTGCGGCACGTTACCTCTATTGTCGATCGTGAAAAAATAGGACTTAAAAATGAGCCAAGACAACGCCAAACCATTTCGTGACGCATACACTGACCGTACAGCTGCCGAAGGTGTTCCAGATACCCCACAGACACGCGCACCAGCATATAAACTAGCGTTTGCTGATGATGAATTCATGTGTCGTGACGAATTGCGTCCAGTGCGTTTGCAATTGGAGTTGCTTAAGCCGGAAATGATGTTGGACGCGCACGGTATCAAAAGCACAATCGTTCTGTTTGGTGGCGCTCGCATTCCGGAACCAGCTAAGAAAGAAACCGCTAGAACGAAGACGCTCGCGGATCTTTCATCCTTTTATGAAGAAGCGCGTGAGTTTTCACGTTTGATGACGCTGAAATCTAAAGAGAGCGGAAGCACCGAGAACGTCATCGTAACTGGCGGTGGCCCAGGCGTAATGGAAGCGGGCAATCGCGGTGCAGTCGATGCCGATGGCGCATCGATTGGTCTCAATATCGTTTTGCCCTTTGAACAAGCGCCAAACGAATATGTAACACCTGACCTGTGCTTTAACTTCCACTATTTCGCGATACGCAAAATGCACTTTTTGATGCGCGCACGTGCGATCTGTGTATTTCCCGGCGGCTTCGGGACGCTCGATGAAATGTTTGAAGCCCTCACACTCATTCAAACAGGTCGGATGCAGCGCGTGCCCTTCTTGCTCTTTGGCAAAAAATTCTGGGAGGGTATTATCAATTGGGATGTACTAGCAGATGCTGGCACCATTTCAGAGGAAGATCTGGATCTATTCCGATTTGTCGATACTGCGGACGAGGCGATGGAGCTGATTGAAAACTGGGAACCAAACGCGCGACGCGACGCAATTCCCGGACGTTAAAACCGCCCTCCAAGCTTTCAACTGACGCCCGGTACTAATCTTAAGCGGACAATTCAGCTGGAAGCGTACAAATTTCGATGTTGTGCGGTAGTGTTTGAAGCACATCGCCAGCATCGGTCTCACGAACGCTGTAACCGTAACCAGCGAGACGATGTTTCCATTCACGTTTGGACAGCGCTTTTTCACGCTCATTGGTCACCAGCGCTACGATCTGAGCGGTGATAAATTTGTCTTGGTTTGAAACGATAGACATAGCTACCTCCTGTTAACTTTCAGGAGCGACTATCGTTTCCACAAATGGCATTAATTGATCTAAACAAAGTTCATTCCAAGGCAAATCGAAACAGTTAGACGTAGCCCGCCACATTGTTTCCGTTTTCCTATGTGCCTAAGCCTGCTTCTTGCGCAATCTGTTTGCGTGATTTGCGTTCACGCTGTGTTTCAGATTTGAGTTGACCGCAAGCCGCAAAGATATCTTCACCACGAGGGGTTCTGATAGGGCTCGCATAGCCTGCATCGTGAATAATATCTGCAAATCGATGGATCCGATTATTCGACGATCGTTTGTAGGGGGCACCGGGCCATTCATTAAACGGGATGAGATTGATCTTTGCAGGGATGCCCTCGATCAATTTCACCAAACGATGTGCATCTTCGATGCTATCATTTATCCCATCAAGCATCACATACTCGAATGTAATGCGTTCCGAATTTGAAACTCGTGGATATGCGCGCAACGCTTCAAGCAGTTTTTCAATGTTCCAACGCTTGTTGATCGGAACCAAGTTATCGCGGACTTCATCTGTTGTAGCGTGGAAAGATACAGCTAATAGGCAACCGATCTCTTCAGCCGTTCGTGCAATTTCAGGAACCACGCCTGATGTGGACAGCGTAATCCGACGGCGCGATAGTTGAATGCCTTCGGGGTCCATGGCAATGTTCATAGCATCGCGCACGTTCTCAAAATTATAGAGCGGCTCGCCCATGCCCATTAAAACGATGTTCGATACTTTACGCGCCTCATAAGTTCGCGTGCCATGCTCTGGCCACTCATCAAGATCGTCACGCGCAAGCATAACCTGACCGATAATCTCACCAGCTGTTAGATTGCGGACCAATTTTTGCGTCCCAGTATGACAGAATGAACAAGTGAGGGTACAACCAACCTGGCTAGACACGCACAACGTGCCACGGTCAGTTTCAGGAATATATACAACCTCGACTTCGTGGCCACCTGCGATACGGACCAGATACTTGCGAGTGCCATCGACACTGACTTGCTTATTCACAATTTCGGGCACTTGGATGACGAATTTTTCAGCCAGCTCGGCGCGGAATGTTTTGGAGAGATTTGTCATGGCGTCAAAATCACGCACGCCCCATTGATAAATCCATTGCCAAATTTGGCCAACACGCATCTTAGCCTGTTTCTCCGGCGTGCCGTGCTCTATCAGCACATTTCGCATTCCATCACGCGTCAGGCCAACTAAATTAATTGGACCATCAGGTAGCTTACGAGGGATCGTTACAAGATCTTGGGTAATCGGCGCGCTGGGAGCAGACATAATTTTCATCCAATCAAGGCTAGATGCCGCTCTATATAGGAATGCAGCGCAGGATCAAAAGGATTCGGCACTCACCAACGACATCACATAAAAAACGCGACTTCTCGCTTGGGAAGCCGCGTTTTTAAATTCTGAGACCAATTTAGCTACCGCAGCGCTTTTCCGCATCTTCGACAGCTGCTGTAAATCCTTGCAGCGAGAATGTATCTTTAGTCGCGGTTCCACGACCTGAAACACCAGAAACGACAGCTGTCGCTCCGCGCTTCATCGCAGTGACCATCTTTGCGTCATCGGACGCACTTGCTGGCCATGCCCACTCACCTTCGGTGAACATCTCGAATTCATTGCCACTGATATTCACGTTAACCGTGCTACCGCTTGCAAATGGATAACCGCCAGTAAAGGCAACTTGTCCCTTTGCACCTTCGCTCGGGCGATAAAACACCATCAGCAAAATTTGACTACGTGTAGCCGCAACTACACGTCCATCACGTGAATTGACCGTTTCCTCCGGCGCGGAAACACTCCAACACTCTGTGGGGTTGTCTTCGACAAAGACGCTCCACTTAGTTTTTTGTGCAACCCGGTTTGTACTTTCATCTTGCGCAAAAGCGCCCGATGCCACCAGCGATGCTCCAAAAAGCATTGCGGTAAAAGTTGTCTTTATTCCCATCTGTCCAGCCTCCAGACTGTCCTTAACCTCAATATGTCAGATCGCCTCACGTGGCTCTTTTTGCGACCACACTCTTGCCAGCGCCTGTAATCTACTCGACAAGAAGCATATTAGCGCAAAACAAGCGAGTTACGAAAGCCTAATTGGCAGTTTTTCGCGCAGTTGTGAGGCAAAAAGTGACAAACCCAGTCCCAATGACCGAAATCTGGCGCGGTCCATTCTTAGAAAGCGTCCACCATGGGCAAGCTGTTGTATGCGATGACAGCGGCCAGATCGTGAGCGCATGGGGTGATCCCGATGCTGTGGTCCTTCCGCGGTCCTCATCAAAAATGATTCAAGCTCTGCCATTAATTCGTTCAGGCGCAGCAGATACTTTCCATCTTAAAAGCGAACATCTCGCATTAAGTTGCGCGTCCCACCAAGGGGCCACGATTCACACAACACCAGTAGCGAAATGGCTTTTAGAGCTAGGGTTATCCGACGATGATTTTCGGTGTGGGTCACAAACGCCAAACGACATGGATGCCCGCAAAGCGCTTATTCGCGCGGACAAGTCGCCTTGCCAAATTCACAACAATTGCTCAGGCAAACACACTGGTTTTTTAACTCTAAACAAACATCTCAAAGCTGGGCCGGATTACGTTGCACCAGATCATCCTGTTCAAAAAGCCTGCCTAGAAGCGCACGAAGAAATGACAGGCATGACAAGCCCTGGTTACGGCATCGACGGCTGCAGTGCCCCCAATCATGCAACCACGTTGCACGGAATGGCGCGTGCTATGGCCCGATTCGCAGCAGCACCCGAAGGCAGCGCCGAAGAACGCCTAAGAACTGCCATGATGCTTCACCCCGAATTGGTCGCCGGAGAAGGACGAGCGTGTACGAACCTAATGCGGGCAATGGGTGGTAAAGTGGCAGTTAAGACTGGCGCAGAGGCCTTTTTCATCGCCATAATTCCAGAAAAGAAAATGGGGGTCGCTTTGAAAATCGCTGATGGCGCAACGCGCGCTGCGGAATGCGCGATTGCCGCTATCTTAGTCAAGCTAGGTGTACTCGACGCAGAACACCTTGAAACGAAAAAATATTTAAACACACCGATCCGAAATTGGCGTGGCACCCAAACTGGAACAATGAGAGCAGCACCGCCACTGCTCTAAATCGTAGTCTCCGCATTCATCTTGCCAAAAAACTTTGGGGTTTGGGGCAAAGCCCCATTCAAAACTCAATCTTTTGAAATAAACTCACTGCGCGTATAACCTTGCAAATACAATAGAGCTGTTAAATCACCGTGATTGATCCGCACATCACATTCAGCCGCAACAGTGGGCTTTGCGTGCAACGCGACACCTGTTCCTGCGCGGTGGAGCATTCCCAAGTCGTTGGCACCATCACCAACAGCCAAAACATCTTGATCCGTTAATCCTAGGCGTGCTGTAATTTGCTCCAACGCATCGACTTTGGCTTGCTTTCCTAGGATCGGCACCCCAACCCCACCAGTCAAAACACCATCATCAACGATCAGCGTGTTCGCTCGGTTTTCATCAAACCCAAGTTTCTCCGCTACATGTTGAGTAAAAGCAGTAAACCCACCCGAAACAAGGGCCGCATAAGCACCATCTTCCCTCATTGTTGCAAGCAATGTCTCGCCACCCGGCATCATCGTTATCCGTTGCGAAAGGACTGTTTTAATAACATCTGCATTCAAGCCCTTCAGCAACCCAACACGTTCGCGCAAAGCTCCGTCAAAATCCAATTCACCATTCATTGCACGCGCTGTAATGTCTTTTACCCGCTCACCAACACCAGCTTCATCAGCCAGTTCATCGATACACTCTTGCTGGATCATCGTGCTATCCATATCGGCCAATAGCATCTTTTTGCGTCGGCCAAACGACGATTGGATGATTAGATCAACACCCAATTCTTGGACGCCAGCCCAAACATCCCATTGGTTATCAGGAATAGAGGTCAACGAAAACTCCGCGGCCTCATCAGGCGACAACCAAACCGCGTCACCACCACCCCAAGCATTTCTCAACGATTCGACCAGAGCTGGGTCCAGGGACGGCTGGGCAGGCGAGGTTAATAGAGTGCAAATAAACATGGGGCTAGGTTTCCGATCCGCATCATAGATGTCGCAAAAAGCTGAAGTTGCGACGTTCTAACGCTACATTCACTGTTGTGCCACCCTCCGCCTCCGACTATTGACCGCGGTGGGACACCCTTCCCCAACGAAGGGCAATTATCTGTAAGGATACCATCAATGGCTACTCAGCAACCGACCACGCGGCCGGCAAATCCGCGTTTTTCATCTGGCCCATGCGCCAAACCCCCCTCACATTCTCTTGCTGCACTTGCAGACGCGCCTTTGGGCCGCTCACACCGTGCCGCAGTTGGCAAAGCTAAACTGCTCGCTGCAATCGAAGAGACCCGCGAAATCTTAGGCATTCCTGCTGATTATAAAATTGGCATCGTTCCTGCATCCGATACGGGTGCTTTTGAAATGGCTATGTGGTCATTGCTTGGTGAACGCCCTGCACAAATGGTTGCTTGGGAATCATTCGGCGCTGGTTGGGTCACTGATGTGGTCAAACAGCTAAAAATCGAACATTCAGTTCACACCGCCGATTACGGTGAGATCGTGGATATGTCTGCGCTCAACTACGACAACGATGTTTGCTTCACCTGGAATGGCACGACATCTGGCGTGCGCATGGCGAACGGCGATGTCATTCCTGCAGACCGCCAAGGCCTGACACTTTGTGATGCGACTTCCGCAGCATTTGCGATGGATCTGCCTTGGGATAAGTTGGACGTCACAACATTCTCTTGGCAAAAAGTACTGGGGGGCGAAGCTGCGCACGGCATGCTGATCTTGTCACCACGCGCTGTTGAGCGTTTGGAAAGCTACACACCTGCATGGCCAATGCCGAAGATCTTCCGCCTAACCAAAGGCGGCAAGTTGATTGAAGGTATCTTTAAAGGTGAAACAATTAACACCCCATCAATGCTTGCAGTCGAAGACTACCTTGTTGCTCTTGAATGGGCGCGTTCTGTTGGTGGCTTGAACGGCTTGATCAAGCGGGCTGATGCAAACACAGCTGCAATCACTGAATTTGTCGCGGCAAACGATTGGATCGAGTTCCTCGCAATTGATCCAACGATACGCTCGAATACATCTGTTTGCTTGAAATTTGCTGACGACCGCATCGCCGATGGCGCAACGTTTGCGAAGGCGATCGCAAAACGTCTAGCCGATGAAAACGTTGCATTGGATGTTGGCGCATACCGTGATGCACCTGCTGGCTTGCGCATCTGGTGTGGCGGTACTGTCGAAACGTCGGACATCGCAGCAATGCTGCCTTGGCTGGCTTGGGCATTCGAAGCCGAAATCAACGGATAAACCCCAAGGCGCGCCAGCGCGCGCCTTACACACCCCTTATTTCTGTCAGATGCGCAAACCAGGCATCTAATCAACGAAGGACCTATATCATGGCCCCTAAAGTTCTCATCTCCGACAAACTTAGCGAAGCAGCTGTTCAAATTTTCCGTGACCGCGGAATCGACGTCGATTTCCAACCAGACCTTGGCAAAGACAAAGAAGCACTTGCCGCTGTCATCGATCAATACGACGGTCTGGCCATTCGCTCTGCAACACGCGTTACCGATAAAATCCTTGCCAATGCGAAAAACCTAAAGGTTATTGGCCGCGCAGGTATCGGTACAGACAACATCGACAAAGAAGCGTCTTCTAAAAAGGGTGTGATCGTCATGAACACGCCTTTTGGTAACATGATCACAACCGCCGAGCATGCGATTGCGATGATGTTTGCTGTTGCACGTCAAATTCCAGAAGCCAGCGCATCTACGCACGCAGGCAAATGGGAAAAATCCAAATTTATGGGTGTTGAACTGACTGGCAAAACACTTGGCGTTATCGGCGCAGGCAACATTGGCGGTATCGTTTGCGACCGCGCACGTGGCCTGAAAATGAAAGTGGTCGCCTATGATCCCTTCCTAAGCGTTGAAAAAGCCGACAAAATGGGCGTTGAAAAGGTTGAGTTAGACGAATTGCTCAAGCGCGCAGACTTCATCACTTTGCATGTTCCATTCACTGAGCAAACCGCAAACATCCTGAGCCGCGAAAACCTTGCGAAAACCAAAAAAGGTGTTCGTATCGTCAACTGTGCGCGTGGCGGGTTGGTTGATGAGGAAGCACTGGCAGATGCATTGAAATCTGGTCATGTTGCCGGTGCCGCATTCGACGTTTTTGCGCAAGAGCCTGCGAAAGAAAACGTGTTGTTCAACCTACCAAACGTCGTTTGCACGCCGCACCTTGGTGCGGCAACGACAGAGGCACAAGAAAACGTTGCTTTGCAAGTTGCAGAACAAATGTCTGACTACTTGCTTACAGGTGCGGTAACCAACGCGTTGAACATGCCATCGGTAACTGCTGAAGAAGCAAAGGTTATGGGCCCATGGCTTAAGCTTTCCGAACATCTTGGGTCATTTACGGGCCAAATGACTGATGAGCCAATCAAAGCCATTAACATTCTTTATGATGGCTGCGCTTCAGAAATGAACCTTGATGCGCTGAATTGTGGCGTTGTCGCAGGGATCATGAAAAAAGCGAACCCTGATGTGAACATGGTTAGCGCACCGGTGATTGCAAAAGAGCGTGGGGTAAAAATCAGCACCACGAACCAAGACAAATCAGGCACTTTCGACGGTTATATCAAGGTAACGGTTGTTACTGACAAGCGTGAACGTTCTGTTGCTGGTACTGTGTTCAGCGATGGCAAACCACGCTTCATCCAGATCAAAGGTATCAACATAGATGCCGAGATTGGTGCAAACATGCTTTACACCACCAACGAAGATGTTCCTGGCATCATTGGCCTTTTGGGCAACACCTTGGGTCAAAGCGATGCAAACATTGCAAACTTTACCCTTGGCCGCAGCGAAGTTGGTGGCGAAGCGATCGCATTGCTTTATGTCGATCAACCTATTTCTGCTAAAATTGTTGCAGACTTGGATGCAACAAACATGTTCAGACAAGTTAAGCCACTAGCTTTTAGCATAGCCTAAGCCATAGAAACGTTTAAGATTAAGGACGCCGCTCCATTTTATGGGGCGGCGTTTTGCGTGAGGCGACAAAGTAATGGCAGGTAAAATGAATACAAATCCTTTAAATGGTCCAATTTACGCGATTGGAGATATTCACGGGCAATTAGGAGAATTGCATCGCGTCTTAGATTTGATTGAACAAGATGGCGGCAAGGATGCGCAGATCGTTTTCCTTGGGGATTATACCGATCGCGGATCTGATAGCCGCGGCGTGCTTGACCTGCTGATCAAAGGAAAAGAAGACGGTCGAAATTGGTCCTTCATGAAGGGCAATCACGACTACATGTTCGAGCTCTTTATGCGCAGCCCTCCGGAACATGACCCATATCTTGTTACAGAACGGTATTGGCTTCACCCTCGCCTTGGTGGCGATTCAACGCTTGCATCTTATGGTGTGACATCAGCCCCCCGTATGCGCGTGATAGACACGCATGTCGAAGCATTGGCTGCTGTTCCTCAAGCGCACGTCGACTTTCTAAAATCGCTTGATCTATCGTATGCTCATGGTGATCTCTTCTTTTGTCACGCAGGAATACGCCCCGAAGTTCCTTTGCACGAACAAGCTTTAGAAGACCTTATTTGGATTCGCTCAGAGTTTCATAACTATACAGACGCGCATCCCAAACTGATCATTCATGGTCATACGCCAGTGGATGAGGTCACGCATTACGGAAATCGCGTCAACTTGGACACCGGTCAAGGCTTTGGTAGCCCATTGTCAGCAGCAGTTTTCGAAGATGGAAAAGCATGGGTATTGAGCAGTGAAGGACGAAAAGTACTTGTGCCAATTCAGCTTTGACGGAACGTAGCGCCTGACAAAATCAGTTCTAGCTCGTATCTCCGTCTTAAACGGAGGAATGAATATGACTGATATCGTAATTCTGGACGGCGCGCGTACCGCAATTGGCACGTTTGGGGGCGCACTCGCTGGCACATCTCCAATCGATCTAGGAACAGCAGTTGCAACGACTGCGTTAAAACGCGCTGGCGTTGAAGGTGAGCAGATTGGTCATGTTGCATTCGGGCATGTGATCAATACTGAGCCACGTGATATGTATCTTAGCCGTGTTGCGGCGATGCAAGCGGGCATTCCAGACGTGGTTCCTGCTATGAATGTGAACCGGCTCTGTGGATCGGGCGTTCAGGCGATTATATCAGTTATTCAATCCCTGATGTTGGGTGATGCAAGTTTCGGTTTGGCAGGCGGTGCCGAGAACATGTCGCGCAGCCCGTTCATCAACCCCGACCAGCGCTGGGGTGCCAAAATGGGCGACATCCGCACTCAGGATATGATGCTTGGTGCATTGAACTGCCCCTTTGGGACAGGCCACATGGGTGTAACAGCTGAAAATGTCGCCGCAGAACATGATATCTCTCGGGAGGCTCAGGATGCATTTGCAATGCAAAGCCAAGAACGCGCAGCAGCAGCAATCAAAGCAGGGTATTTTGTTGATCAGATCACACCAGTAGATGTGCGCGTTAAGCGCGACACAGTCGCTTTTGAAGTGGACGAACATCCGAAATCTACCAGCCTAGGAAGGCTATCGGGCTTGCGCCCCGTGTTCCAAAAAGACGGCAGCGTAACCGCAGGCAATGCAAGTGGTATCAATGACGGTGCCGGCGCACTGGTTTTGGCGACAAGTAAAGCAGCGGAAAAAGCCGGACTAAAACCGAAAGCCCGCATTATTGGTTACGCACACGCGGGAGTTCGCCCTGAAGTTATGGGTATCGGCCCTGTGCCAGCTGTTCAAAATCTGCTCAAGAAAACCGGGCTTAAAGCCAGCGACTTTGACGTTATTGAAAGCAACGAAGCCTTTGCGTCCCAAGCTCTGGCAGTGTCAAAGGAGCTTGGGCTAGATCCTCGTCGCGTAAACCCTAACGGTGGTGCGATTGCACTTGGTCATCCTGTCGGCGCAACCGGTGCGATCATTACTGTGAAAGCACTTTACGAGCTTGAACGTATAAGTGGATCAAAAGCGTTGATTACGATGTGCATTGGTGGGGGCCAAGGAATTGCTTTGGCGATCGAACGAATCTCTTAAAAAAAAACGGCTGAAGGAATTAATCTCCCTTCAGCCTTTACCACCTTCGATTAGACGAAGTGATCAACCAGATTGAATACTGTTGCTCCAATTCCTGCCGATAGAGCTGCTGTCAAAACGATCCAACGCCAGAACGTTGGCCGCTTGGGAAGTTCGCTATTCCCTTGCTGAATAAGCAGCCCTTCGACGAGCGCCGGCAAACGTGGGCCAAAGCGTGCCAATACCAGTGCCGTCTTGCCAAGGTCACTCATCACAGCTTTTGGACCAATTGATTTGGAGATATAATCGGTAACGATTGGGCTGGCTACTTCCCAGATATTAATTTGCGGATTAAGACTGCGTGCCACCCCTTCAACAACAACCATCGTGCGTTGCAATAAGATCAATTCAGTACGCGTTTCCATCCCGAAACGCTCGGTCACTTCAAACAAGTAACTGAACAGACGCCCCATAGACATTTGGCTTGCATCCATCCCAAAGATGGGTTCACCAACAGCGCGTAGAGCGCGTGCAAATTCATCGACGTCCTTGTCGGCAGGTACATAGCCTGCTTCAAAATGTACCTCTGCTACACGTTTGTAATCTTTACGGATGAAGCCAAACAAGATCTCTGCATAGACCCGTCGGGTGTATTCATCAATGTGCCCCATTATCCCGAAATCATACGCAATAATATCACCGTTTTTGGCGACTTTCAGATTCCCTTGATGCATGTCCGCATGAAAGTAACCGTCCCGCAACGCATGGTTCAGAAACAACTGCAAAACGCGTTCGCCCAGTACCGTCCGGTCATGGCCAGCCGCATCGATCGCCGCGTTATCACCCATGGGGGCACCGTCTGCCCAACCAAGTGTCATAACGCGGCGGGCAGAATAGGCCCAATTGATTTCAGGAAGCTGAAAACCTGCGTCGTTCACAGTATTCGCTGCAAACTCCGAAGCGGCAGAACTTTCCAGGCGCAGATCCAGCTCACCACGAACCACGCCATCAAAATGTTCGATCACTTCAATCGGTCGAAGACGACGGGCGCCAGGCGCACAAATCTCCATGACCTGCGCGGCCAAATAAAAAGCGTCAACGTCTTTGCCAAAAGCGCGTTCGATACCTGGACGCAATACCTTTACGGCAACCTCCTCCCCAGTTTGGGCAAGACGCGCGCGGTGGACTTGCGCGATCGAAGCCGCCGCTACTGGTTCACTGAATTCAGAAAATATCTCGTCTACAGGTTGGCCTAGCTCGCGCTCAACTTCCGCTTTCGCTTCTTCAATCGAAAATGGGGGCAATTTATCTTGCAGTACCCGCAACTGAACAGCCAGTTCATCCCCTACAACATCAGGGCGTGTCGAAAGAACCTGACCCAATTTGATATACGCAGGCCCCATCGCGGTAAGCGCACGTGTCGCCGGTGGCATGTCAGGATCGCCCTTGTAACCCAGCCACATGAACGGCTTACCCAAAGCCTTTGCAACAAACCGCATCGAGGGTGGCGCTTCAAACGCATCAAGAACTACATTCATAGCACCAGTGCGTTCCAAGGTGGCACCGGTTCGGATCAAACGCCAAATGTTGTGAGGACCGCGCATCCTAGATTTTCCAACCAGAATGCAGAGCCGCAATGCCCATCGTCATGTTGCGGTACTTGGCATTCTCAAAGCCTGCATTGCGTAGCATCCCAAGGAATGTCTCTTGATCCGGAAAATTTCGAATGGATTCGACAAGGTACTGATAGCTATCACGGTCATTTGCGATCATCTTCCCCATCTGCGGTATCACATTAAAGGAATAAAGATCGTATGCTTTTTGCATCGCTTCATTCGGCAGTTGGCTAAATTCTAGAACCATCAAACGACCACCCGGGCGCAAAACACGGTAAGCTTCATTTAACGCTTCTTGGGGGCGTGTTACGTTACGAATACCAAAACTGATCGTATAGACATCAAACGTATTGTCCTCAAACGGTAGCGACATTGCATCACCTACCACCCAATCGAGACTTTCTTGCATGCTTGCGGCTTCGGCCCGTTTACGCCCCTCGATCAGCATGGGTTCGGTCAAATCAAGAACCGTCGCATGACCATATCCAGCACGTTTTAAAAACTTGAAAGATACATCACCTGTACCGCCTGCGACATCGAGCAGTTTTTGGCCACCGCGCGGTGCAAGCCAATCCATCATCGCATTCTTCCAAATGCGGTGAATGCCTACGCTCATAACGTCATTCATAACATCGTATTTACTCGCTACCGAGTTAAATACGCCCTGAACGCGCCCAGCTTTTTCGCCCTCTGGAACAGTTTCGAAACCAAAATGGGTGGTATTTGAGATATCTTTTGTCATAGGCCTTGCCGTCCTTACAATCTGCCCTTGTTATAGGGCGCTGGGGCGCGTGTACAATACGGCCCTTTTGTCACAGGCATAACCCTATGTCTTACAATAATAAGTGAGTATGCGATGCCAGAACTTCCAGAGGTTGAGACAGTCCGCCGCGGGTTAACGCCAGCAATGAAAGGACAAGTCATTGTTAAGGCGGATGTGAACCGCCCTGATTTACGGTGGCCTTTTCCTGAAAGGATGTCTGAACGCTTAACCGGTGCAACTATTACTCAGCTTCGACGTCGCTCAAAATATGTATTAGCTGACCTCGACACCGGAGAAACATTGCTGATCCACTTGGGAATGTCAGGTCGGATGCTTATTTCCGGCGATCCCTCAGCTGAATTTACCCACGTACACCCAGCTCTCGAAAAACACGATCACGTTGTCTTCCATATGGAAAATGGCGCGCGCGTTACCTTTAATGACCCACGACGGTTTGGTGCCATGGACTTGCTCGTGACCGCGACAGCTGAACAACACAAGCTATTGGCAGTACTCGGCCCAGAACCTTTGGGAAATGATTTTAACGACTCAGTTTTGATTGACGCCTTCAAAAACAAGAAGTCGCCGATCAAATCTGCTCTTTTAGACCAACGTATCGTGTGCGGTTTGGGCAACATCTACGTCTGCGAAGCTCTATTTCGCAGTAAGATTTCGCCTAAAAAACTAGCAAAAGATGTTGAAAAATCAAAGGTCCGCACCCTCGTCCCCATCATCAGAGATGTCCTTACCGAAGCCATCGAAGCAGGGGGGTCATCCCTCAAAGATTTCCGCCAAGCCGATGGAGACCTTGGATATTTTCAGCATTCCTTTGACGTTTATGGACGCGAAGGTAAGCCTTGTAAAAGTCCCGAATGCACAAAAAACATCGAACGTATAGTCCAATCTGGCAGGTCTACGTTCTACTGTACGTCATGCCAAACTTAACTTGAAACGGACCTCATGCGTGATATTCACGTAAGCCTAAATTGAGACAATAAGAGAGTTCATATGGCCTACGAGACGATCATCGTCGATGTCGACAACCACGTCGCACAGATTACGCTAAATCGCCCCGATGCGCTGAATGCTTTGAACGATCAATTGCTCACCGAATTGGCTGATGCAATGACAGCATCCCAAAGCAACGAAAAAGTACGCTGCATTGTTTTGACTGGCTCAGAGAAGGCTTTCGCCGCTGGTGCAGATATCGCCATGATGCGCGACAAAACCTTTGTTGATGCTTTCGGTGGCGATTTATTCACACCGGAAACTGAACAAATCTTACGTGTTCGCAAGCCAATCATCGCCGCAGTTTCGGGGTATGCATTGGGCGGCGGCGCTGAATTGGCGATGATGTGTGATTTTATCATCTGCTCTGAAACCGCTAAATTTGGCCAACCCGAGATCAATCTTGGCGTGATGGCCGGTATCGGGGGCACACAGCGACTGACCCGTTTCGTTGGTAAGTCTAAAGCTATGGATATGAACCTTACTGGTCGCTTTATGGATGCCGAAGAAGCAGAACGCAGCGGGCTTGTGAGCCGAGTTGTTCCAGTGAAAAAACTATTGGAAGAAGCGCAGAGCGCCGCACAAAAGATCGCAGAGAAATCAATGATCACTACGATGGCAATCAAAGAATCCGTTAACCGCTCTTATGAAGTATCTTTACGCGAAGGATTGCTATTTGAACGGCGCGTGTTCCACTCCCTTTTCGCGACTGAAGATCAGTCCGAAGGCATGTCAGCATTCTTAGAAAAACGTGAAGCCCAGTTTCGCGATAAGTAAGAGCAATATCGCCTGTTGACTCACGACCCAGTCACGCCTAATTACGCGGCTTCACCGCAGCTTGCTGCATAAACTACCGCACCGAACATGAAACGGGACGAGATAAAATGGCAAATACACCACAAGCCAAGAAACGCGCACGCCAAAATGAGCGCCGCGCAGCCGTAAACAAAGCGCGTCGTTCGCGCATCCGCACCTACTTGCGTGCCGTCGAAGAAGCCATCGAATCAGGCGACAAAGACGCAGCAACAACAGCACTTCGCGCAGCACAGCCAGAACTGATGCGCGG
>JALZUL010000288.1 GCA_023301665.1 Ascidiaceihabitans sp. | reverse complement strand
ATCGTTGGTGCGACAGTTGTGACAATGGGTCTGCTGGCGTTGCCGACAATGTTGCGCAATGGGTATAGCCCAGAAATCGCAACAGGTGTCATCGCGGCGTCCGGTACATTGGGGCAGATCATTCCGCCGTCTATCGTGATTGTTCTGCTTGGCACATTGGCGGGGGATTTGTACTCCTCAGCTCAAGAAGCCCGCGCATTGGCAGCCGGGTGTACCGACGCATTGAGCTACCTTGGTGAACCTGCGGTTCTATCTGTTGGGACGTTGTTCCAAGCGGCCTTGATTCCAGGTATCTTGTTGGCTGTTCTTTATGCGCTTTATGCCTTTGGCTATGCGTTGCTGAACCCTGATAAAGCCCCTGCGGTTCCTATGGGGACAAGTAGCTCTGAGCCGATCACACGTTCCGAAGCGTTGACATGGTTCTTGTTCCTGCCAATCGGCATGATTGTTGGTACTATCCTCTTGGGCAACCTTGGCGTTGTTGGCAGCCAAAGCACAGTGATTTCAGCATTCTCAGATATTGGAGACAGCGCCTCACTGCGCACGAACGTCTCTGATGTTTGTAAAGCTGCGATGATCGAATTGCATGGTCAGCCCGCTTGGGATTTGGCTGTGACACAGCAACAAGCAATTGATGCAGCTGGTGGGGTTGTTCAATCTGAGCGCCTATCAGAGGAAGCATTTGCCATCGCGCAACAAGCGCAGATTGATAACGCTGCCCCGATCGGCACTGGCACAGCAATCCTATTGCTTTTGTTGGGTCTGATCATGACAATCGGTCGCGGTGTTTCACCATCAGCTGAAACGCGTCCTTTGTTGATCGGTGCGATTGGTGCTTTGGTTGCATTGGCGCTCGATATCCTCGTGCTTGGTCCAACCAGCAGTGCTGGTGGTTACGTTGTGGTCATGTTCTTGCCGTTCGTCGCTATTTTGTACGGTGTGGTCTACGCAATTACATTGTGTGCAAAGAACGAGCTGATCCGCGTGGTCTTCCCACCATTGATGCTGATTGTTGCAGTACTTGGCTCTATCCTTGGCGGTATCACAAACCCAACACCTGCAGCGGCACTTGGTGCGGGTGGGGCGCTCATGTTGGCGGCTTACCGCAAACTGCAAGACGCTGATCGTTCACCAAAGGTGATCATCTGGTCAACGGTTGCGATCATCGTGTGTATCCTTGTGGGTGTGAACTTTGACTTGCGGATCAACCAAGAAGAGGTTGGCTTCCAAAGCTGGTTCGCCTTCTTCGTGGCATACGGCGCATACCTTTATGCAATGTTTGGCTTGTTGTTCTCTTGCTGGATTTTGTTCACGTCAGGTGTTTTGTCGCCAATCGTGCGCGAAACAGCGAAAGTGACATCAATGGTCTTCACCATTCTGATCGGGTCACAACTGTTGAACCTTGTTGTCATCAGTTTTGGGGGCGAGCACTATATCCAACAGTTCCTCAAGTCTTTCGACAACGAGATCACAGTCTTCTTGATCGTTATGCTGGTCCTGTTTGTGCTGGGCTTTGTTCTCGACTTCCTCGAGATCATTTACATCGTTATCCCAATCGTTGGCCCCGTAATTTACGGCGGTAGCTTCGATCCGAAGTGGGTTACAATTATGATCGCGGTGAACTTGCAAACATCGTTCCTGACGCCACCGTTCGGCTTTGCATTGTTCTACCTGCGTGGGGTTGCACCGAAAGAAGTCACGACACAGCACATCTATCGTGGGATCATACCATTTGTTTTGATCCAAATCGGTGGCCTAGCGTTGTTGTGGATGGTTCCGGGTATTGTAACCTTCTTGCCAGACTTGATCCCGAATTGATCTAGCAACGCATAGCGTAAAACGAAAAAGGCCGCTTCTAAACGAGCGGCCTTTTGCTATTGGGGGAGAGAACCAAGCCAATTGAGGTGGATCAACCCAAGACGAACTAAAGGGTGCGGCAGTTAAAGCGCGGACCGGATATCTGGAAGGCTGATATTGGCAACCTGCTCTGAGATCGGGTCTGTTGAAAGCGGGTGCGTGTCGGCATTGAAAGTGGCCGGGTCAGGTACCTTTTGCCAGGCACCGCCATTAAAGACCTCGAGGCCGGAAAAGTTTGCTTTGTATCCCATCTTTTGGCTGCCAGGTACCCAGTACCCTAAGTAGACATAAGGCAAGCCTGCATCGCGTGCGATCTGGATGTGGTCCAGTATTATGTAAGTGCCAAGGCTATTGCGCACGTGGTCGGGACTGTAAAAGGAATAAACCATACTGACACCGTCGCCGAACACATCTGTCAGGCAAACGCCGATCAATTTGCCTTTTTCTGTGTATTCCACCACACGACTGCGGATTGGTGTTTCTTCGATCATGGCGGCGAATTCAAACACATCCATATCCGCCATGCCGCCGTCAGCATGACGTGTATCTAGATAAGTCCGAAATAGGTCGTATTGATCTTCTGTCGCCCAGGGGGATGTCGCGCGGCGGTCAACGGTTTCGTTGCGCCGGATAACCCGTTTTTGGCTTTTGGTCGGGGAAAATGCACTGACATCAATACGGGCGGACAAACAGGCTGAGCATTCTGCACAAGACGGGCGATAAAGGACATTTTGCGAACGCCTGAAACCTTGCTGAGAGAGGGTGTCATTGAGCTTTTGCGCGTTCTCGCCTTGTAGTGACGTGAATAGCTTTCGCTCCATACGCCCTTCCAAATAGGGGCAGGGCTGAGGCGCTGTTACATAGAATTGTGGGGCGATAGGTAGAGTGTGGCGCATTCATTTCCTCAAGGCTTTCACACATTGTTGCTCATACAATTCTCGCGTGCAAGTCTAACATAACGTCTTAGTTACCTGCGTGCTTGCCGGTTTA
>JALZUL010000287.1 GCA_023301665.1 Ascidiaceihabitans sp. | reverse complement strand
TAACATTACTGTTCCCAGTACATGATCGGTCAAACTTTGGCCACGTAAGCTCGAGCACATTAAAATGATCGATAAAACCTGAAGAAGAAAGAACGCAAAGCTGAGGATATAGCCAAAGGTATGTTGGGCCGCCTCGGTTGCACTTAAACGCGCGCCGGAACTGTTGCGCAGTTCAACTGACACAAGACGCATACCCAATGTTGCAGAGTAATTTGCGATTGTGATCGTTCGGTAAGCGAAGTCGACGACCAACCACATCAAGGGTAAGAAAAAGACGGCGATGAATCCGCTCAAAGGAACGACGAAAAAGCAGAGAATGAGCACCAAAATCATGTCAACAATCCATGCAAGGAACCGCTTTCCGGCTACGTTGTCGTAAAAGTTGGATTGTGTAACTGGATCAGGGAGGTCAGACATTTTTTTCTCGGTTCTGCTATGGATTGCGACCCCCAATAAAGGGGCCGCGAATGTATTACGGTGTATGACTTAGGCGGTTTCGCCGTCTTTGTCAGCTTTCCCTGCGCGATCATTCATAAATTGATCAAATTCAGCCTTGTCTTTCGCATCGCGAAGACGCTCTAGAAAGGATTCAAAGTTGTCTTGCTCTTCTTCAAGGCGGCGCAACGTATCGGCCTTATAAGCGTCAAATGCAGAGTTCCCGGTGGTACGCATTGCACTTACTGCGTGGCCAGTCATTGTACTTGTTTTACGGCAGGATTTTGAAAACATACGTTTGCTCCAGATCATATAGAAAAGAAGGGCAAGGCCAGCGGGCCAGAAGAAAATGAAGCCCAGAACCATTGCGGCGATCCACGCCCCTTTGCCCTTTTCGTCAAGCCAATTCTCTGTTCGGGTGAACCAGCCGATGTTTTGAACAGCTGGGGCAGTTTGTGTCAGGGACGTCATTTTATAGCCTTTCATCTGAGGTTGGGGTCGTAATGCTTGGCGCAATGTAAATGCGCTTTACATCACTAAAGATGGGCATTTCTCGCGGCTTCACAAGGCTTTATGTAAATGTTTTTTACATTAACTTTTATTTTGCAGTGAAATCAGATACCTGAGCGTCGCAAAAGTTCAATAAATCAGTCGGAGTACATGCAAATACATGGTTTGGCGTTCCCGCAGCAGCCCAGATTTGGTCAAAATCCTTGAGTCGTGGATCAACAAATGCGCGGATTGGATTGAGATGACCGATGGGGGAAACGCCGCCAATTGCAAATCCGGTTTGAAGTCGGATAAGTGATGCATCAGCTTTCCCTAAGGGTTCACCGGCCAATTCCGCAGCTTTGGCGGGATCAACTTTATTCCCACCTGCAGTCACAAATAGGATCGCTTCACCACTGTTTTCGCCTTTGAAAATGATGGATTTGGCGATTTGATCTATGTCGCAATCCACAGCCTTGGCCGTATCTGCAGCCGTTCTTGCCAGTTGGGTTTCGACAATTGTTGTAGGTGCGCCTAACGCCTCAAGGGCTGCGCGTACGCGTTTTAAACTCTTACTCATGTCGATAGTTTGAAACTCGTACGACCAACTTACAAGCCCCATTGACGCGCCGGTATCAGAGGGCAAGATGGGGGCATGAAATTTGAAACTAAACTCACGCGTTGTCCTCGCCCTTTTAATCTTGAGCGGGGGCAAGAAACGGCTTCAATGGTGGGTGGTCTTTCACCGGCATTGAAAAACCTATTCGTGGGGACAGCCGGCAGCAGCCCTTATCTTGCATCTTTGATTGCCAAAGAAGCGGACTGGATCGTTCTTGCCTTGCAAGACACGGATGCTGCAATTGAGACAGAGTTCTCGGAATGCTTGAGCACACCTTTTGATATTATTGGGGGGCGGCTCCGGCAGGCGAAGCGCCGCATTGCCTTATTGACTGCCTTGGGTGATCTGGGTGGGGTGTGGACGTTAGAGCAGGTCACAGGGACCCTTAGTCGCTTTGCTGATACCGCGAGTACAGCTGCGATGCGTGCAGGGATTGCGCCACAAATTATACGCGGAAAGATACCGAGCCTGACCGAGGATGACATTCATGATGCGGGGGGGATGGTGTCTCTCGCGATGGGTAAGATGGGCGCGTATGAGCTGAATTATTCCTCTGATATTGATTTGATCTGTCTCTTTGATGAAACCCGTTTCGAACGTGATGATTTTGCGCAAGCGCGTATGGGGTTTGTACGGGCGACACGGGCGATGGCGAGCACACTCAGTGATCTGACAGGAGAGGGGTATGTGTTTCGAACGGATCTTCGGTTGCGCCCAGACCCTTCTGTTACACCGGTGTGCATCGCGATGGAGGCCGCTGAGCGCTATTACGAAAGCTTGGGGCGCACATGGGAACGTGCCGCCTTTATCAAGGCGCGCCCATCCGCAGGTGATCTTCAGGCAGGGGAACGCTTTCTAAAATCGCTCACCCCATTTGTCTGGCGTAAGCATTTGGATTTTGCGGCAATCCAAGATGCGCATGATATGCGCCTGGCTATTCGTCAGCACAAAGGACTTGGTGGGCCCATCACGTTGGCAGGGCACAACATGAAACTTGGACGTGGGGGCATTCGCGAAATCGAATTCTTCACCCAAACACGGCAATTGATTGCGGGTGGGCGTGATCCTGAATTGCGTATGCGCGGTACGCGTGAGGGCCTTGCGGCGTTGGCTGACAAAGGATGGATCGAGAGCGATCTGGCGGCCATGTTGTCCGATCACTACGTTGCCCACCGAACGGTTGAGCACAGGCTGCAAATGGTACGCGACGCACAAACGCACAATTTGCCAACCACAGACAGTGAGTTTGATCGCTTGGCCGCGCTGATGGATATGAACCGTGCCGACTTAGACGCGGATCTACACCGCCGTTTAAGTGAAGTGCACGAAGCGACAGAGGGGTTCTTTGCGCCGGATGCCGTTCCCTCAATTGCGGAACCGACGACTGACACTGATCTCGACGCTCAGGTGATGGAACGTTGGCGTAGTTATCCGGCTCTG
Organism: Ascidiaceihabitans sp.; assembly: GCA_023301665.1. Taxonomy (GTDB): domain Bacteria; phylum Pseudomonadota; class Alphaproteobacteria; order Rhodobacterales; family Rhodobacteraceae; genus Ascidiaceihabitans. Next base: position 9,749 of record JALZUL010000287.1, on the reverse strand, counting down.
CGCAGTGAGCGTGGCGCTGCCGTGTTCGAGCGGATCAAGCCGATATTGCTGTCTCGATTGGCCACCGCGTCAAAACCTAAAGAAGCCCTGTCGGCGCTAGATGGCTTCATGAAGGGGTTGCCCGCTGGGGTTCAATTGTTCTCTTTGTTTGATGCCAATCCACAATTGATCGATTTGCTGATCGATATTGTTAGCACGTCTCCAGCTTTGGCCCATTATCTTTCCCGCAATGCTTCGGTCTTTGATGCTGTGATCGGTGGTGATTTCTTTGATGAGTGGTTGGGACAAGATGCGTTGCTAACAAATCTGACCCTGCAGCTGAGTGCCGAGGATGATTACGAAGCTAAACTTGATAGCACCCGCCGTTGGGCGAAAGAGCTGCATTTTAGGATTGGTGTCCATTTGCTGCGCGGCTTGATCACTGCAAAAGAGGCAGGTGTTCAATATAATGATATCGCACGGGCTGTTCTTGGGGCTCTTTGGCCGATTGTTGTGGTCGAATTTTCGCGCCGTTATGGTCCGCCACCGGGGCGAGGCGCTGTTGTGTTAGGGATGGGATCGCTTGGGGCAGGGATGTTAAACGCCGGTTCCGACCTTGATGTGATTGTCATTTATGATCCTCAAGATGTCGAAAACTCAGATGGACCGCGGGCATTGGCCACTCGGCCTTATTATGCACGTTTGACCCAAGCGATGATTACGGCACTGACGGCGCCCATGGCACAGGGGCGTTTGTATGAAGTCGATATGAGGCTGCGGCCCTCAGGCAATCAAGGACCCGTTGCAACCAGCTTTAAGAGTTTCCAAAGCTACCAACGAAATGACGCTTGGGTTTGGGAACATCTGGCTTTGACCCGTGCGCAAGTCGTCGCGGGACCAGACGCGCTGGCGCGCGACGTCGAGCAGGATCGGCGTGAGGTTTTATCACTGGATCGACAACGCACGGTGGTTTTGGGTGAGGTGGCAATTATGCGCCGCCGTATCGCCGAATCGAAAACGCCTGAAAGCATCTGGGACGCCAAGATTGGTGGGGGCCGGATGCAAGACATTGAGCTGCTTGCTCAAACTGGGGCGCTTTTGAGCGGCTTAGATGCATGGGAAACCGAACAGGGATTGAATGCTTGCGTCGCAGTCGGGCTGATCGATGACGCTGACAAGCTGATTTTATCGACAAGCTATGACATGTGTTGGTCACTGCAACTGGCGTCTCGTTTGCTTTCGTCTAAAGTCTTTGAACCTGATGAGTTGGGACAAGGTGCGGCAAGTTTTGTTTGCCGAGCGATGGGCTTTGAGGATTTGACCACCTTAGAATTAGAGCTGACGAATGCGTTTCAATTGGCAAAAGATGTGATCGATAGAGTTGTGGACGTGGACAGTAAAAAGGACGCAAATGATGAAGGGTGATGTGAACGATCCCAAAGGGCTTATTTTTGAAGCCTTCAGAATAGAAGGGATCACCAAAAGCGAATGCCGCACGATCTTTTTGGATTGGGCGTTAAGCTTGCCGATGGAAGCTGACACAAGTTCTACGCTTCGCGAATTGATTGCCCAGTATGACCAAAACGGACCCAAGCACCCTATGAATGAAGTCATGCAAGAGGGGTTGGTTGGAATGGACGCACCGCGCCGAAGAGGCGGTTGGCGTTCGCGCGCACGTCCGGCTTGATCCGGTTATTTGGGGGAAAGACTTCGCCCTTTGTTTCTGATTATGCCTCGTAAGGACCTTGAAGGTTCCACAGTATTATAAACAATTTGACTTAAAGCCGCCTCAATTGAGGATCAAATGTTGTCCCAACACAAAGAATAACCGTGAACGAGGGGTGGAGAAGAACATGAGAACTTTGAAATTGATTGCGATGCTTGGTCTGGGCGCTTTGGTCTCTGCTTGTGGCAGCGTTGATACACCTACACGAAATGCTCCTTACACACCAAAGCAACAGTTTGTACAAACGCTGCCGTCGGTAACGGTTGATGAAATCAATGTTTTGGTTCCGAGCTCATTAAAGGTATCTGAGCGCAACAGCTATTACCCTGGTGGTGATATTGTTTGGCGCGGTGATGCAATCGGCAACCGTCACGATCAGGTAAAAGCGATCTTTGATACGGCCTTGGCTCAAGGAACCGCCGACATGGAAGGCATCGTACCCGTCCGTTTAGATGTTCGGGTTGAACGGTTCCATGCGATCACTGAGAAAGCACGCTATACAACTGGCGGCATCCATTCGATCACTTTCGCTCTTCAAATTCGCGACCTCGCAACAGGTCACGCAATTGGCGAACCTCGTTTGGTCAAGGCTGATCTAAATGCCTTTGGAGGCCAGCAAGCTCTATATGAAGAACAACGTGGTCAGACCCAAAAGGTACGCATCACAGATCACCTAGCTGAGGTTATTCGCCAAGAATTGTCCACGCCAGGTGGCTTTCAGAACCCGAAATTGGGCTTCTTTCAGGCACTAAACAAGATCTAAGCTTTCCCAAAGGGACAAAGCAGATTAGAGGGGGCGCTATGACAGCGCCCCTTATTGATGATATCACCCGCCCCATCGTACGGCTTATGCCCAAAGCAAATGCTCGTGCCATCCGCCATGGTTTCCCATGGGTCTATGCAAATGAGATGGTCACGGACCGTCGCACCAAAGCATTGGCTCCTGGAACTTTGGCTATTTTGCAAGACGAGCTGCGCCAACCGCTCGGGTTGGTTTCAGTCAATCCAAAATCCAAAATTATAGCTCGTGTTCTCGATACAGACCCCGAGGCGCAATTGGATCATGCGTGGTTCGTTGGGAAAATCGTTCGAGCGTTGAAGCTGCGCGAACAAATGTTTGATGCTCCATTTTACCGTCTGATTCATGCCGAGGCCGACGGCCTTCCTGGTGTGATCATCGACCGCTTCGGCGATACTTGCGTGATCCAGCCGAATGCAGCTTGGGCTGATGTGCATTTAGATATGCTATCCAACGCCGTTGCCGAAGTTACTGGGATTAGCAATATCCTGAAAAATGCATCCGGCCGTACACGCGCGCTTGAAGGGCTAGACGACGCGCCTGGCGTTGTCATTGGTACCGCGCCCGAAGGGCCTATCCCCGTATCTATGAACGGTGCGACATATATGGCTGATCTTATTGGGGGTCAGAAAACGGGTCTGTTTTTCGACCAACGACCAAATCATGCTTTTGCTGCGAAACTCTCATCAGGCGCACGGGTACTAGATGTATTTAGCCACGTGGGCGGTTTTGGTTTGGCAGCCTTGGCTGGCGGGGCGGCCTCTGCTTTGGCTGTTGATGGCTCGGCCCCAGCGTTGGAGCTTGCAAGCCAAGGCGCGGCAGCTGCCGGATTTGGCGATAAGTTCAGCACACGCAAGGGCGATGCCTTTGACGTTCTGACGTCATTGCGTGCTGAAGGTGCCAAATTCGATGTGGTGATTTGCGATCCACCAGCGTTTGCGCCATCACGTCAAACAGTTGAGGCTGGCTTGCGTGCTTATGAGCGTGTTGCGCGCTTAGCGGCTCCACTTGTGGCCGAAGACGGTATTTTGGGGCTTTGCTCGTGCTCTCATGCCGCTGACCTTAGCCAGTTCCGTGCGGCTTGCGTGCGCGGTATCGGCCGTGGTGGCCGCCGCGCTTCTATTATCCACACTGGTTATGCGGGGGCAGATCACCCGATGTTGCCGCAATTGGCCGAAAGTGGTTACCTCAAGGCGCTGTTTTACCGCCTATGAGGATTTTCCTAGACGCCTGCGTGCTCTTCCCAACAGTGACACGAGAGATGTTGTTGGGGGTGGCGCAGGCGGGTGTCTTTGAACCGCAATGGTCACCACGCGTGCTCGAGGAATGGGCCCGCGCGACACTCAAGATCGGGCCAGAGGCCGAAGTGTTTGCACGTGGTGAAATCGCGATGCTGCGCGCCACTTGGCCGCGTGCAGAGGTTTTGCCAACTCCGGCCCTTCAAGCGCGGTTGTGGTTGCCAGATGACAACGACATCCACGTTTTAGCTGCTGCGATCGCAGGCTCGTCCGATGCGATAATGACAGTGAACGCGAAAGATTTTCCACGTAATATTCTAGCTGAAGAAGGGCTCAGTCGCATCGACCCTGACAATTACTTGTTTCAAACGTGGCAGGCTTCGCCTGATCTGGTGACCTCGGTCGCACAAAAGGTGCTGCAAACAGCGCGTGAACTATCCGGTGAGGATTGGCAAATGCGCAGTTTGCTCAAGAAGGCGCGTCTGCCAAGATTGGGGAAAGCGCTGGCATAGTTGCATCACGTTGGCGGCTAAGCGTTCCTAAAAGAAACAATCAAAGGGTCGGAAGGCGCAACTCCTATCAGGAATGTCGGAAATGTAACCTGCTGCAGGGGCCATAGAGGTATATGCGGAATTAAGCACTGTTGCCTGTAACACCGATTTGAGGGATTCTAATGGCCTATAAAACTGACATCCAAATTGCCCGTGAAGCGAATAAGAAGCCCATTCAAGAGATCGGGGCGAAGCTTGGAATTGGTAGCGATGATTTGCTGCCTTATGGCCATGACAAAGCAAAAGTCAGCCAAGATTTCATTAATTCTGTTCAGGATCGCGAAGACGGTAAGCTGATCTTGGTGACTGCAATCAACCCAACACCTGCGGGTGAAGGCAAGACAACAACAACCGTTGGTTTGGGCGATGGCTTGAACCGCATTGGCAAGAATGCTGCAGTTTGTATTCGCGAAGCATCCCTTGGTCCAAACTTTGGTATGAAGGGTGGTGCCGCTGGCGGCGGCTACGCACAAATCATTCCGATGGAAGAAATGAACCTGCACTTTACTGGTGACTTTCATGCGATTACCTCGGCTCACTCTTTGCTCTCGGCGATGATCGACAATCACATTTATTGGGGCAACGCGCTTGAGATCGATACACGCCGCGTTGTGTGGCGCCGCGTTGTCGACATGAACGACCGCGCATTGCGTCAAATCACAGCTTCCTTGGGTGGCGTGTCCAACGGCTTCCCACGTGAAGCTGGGTTTGACATCACTGTGGCGTCCGAAGTCATGGCGATTTTGTGCTTGGCGAAAGACTTGCAAGATTTACAAAAGCGGCTTGGTGACATGATTGTCGCATATCGTCGTGACCGTACGCCGGTATATGCGCGTGACATCAAAGCCGATGGGGCGATGACAGTATTGCTAAAAGATGCGATGCAGCCAAATCTTGTGCAAACGCTTGAGAACAACCCAGCCTTTGTACACGGTGGACCGTTCGCGAATATTGCACACGGTTGTAACTCTGTGATCGCAACAACGACAGCTTTGAAATTGGCTGATTACGTTGTGACCGAGGCCGGATTTGGTGCTGACTTAGGCGCTGAAAAATTCATGAACATCAAATGCCGTAAGGCTGGATTATCGCCTTCTGTTGTCGTCTGTGTTGCTACGGTACGTGCGATGAAAATGAATGGCGGCGTTGCCAAGGCTGATCTGGGGCCAGAAAACGTTGAGGCGGTTCAAGCGGGTTGTCCAAACCTAGGCCGTCATATTGAGAACCTGAAATCCTTTGGTGTGCCAGTTGTCGTAGCGATCAACCACTTTGTGACGGACACAGACGCCGAAGTTCAAGCGATCAAAGATTTCGTGGCAGAGCAAGGCGCAGAAGCGATTTTGTCGCGTCACTGGGAGCTGGGATCCGAAGGATCAGCCGATCTAGCCACGCGGGTCGCTCAAATCGCAGATGCGGATACAGCCAACTTTGCGCCGATTTATCCTGATGAGATGTCCTTGTTCGATAAGATCCAGACGATTTGCAAGCGCATCTATCGTGCCGACGAAGCGTTGATGGATCAAAAGATCCGCGATCAGCTGAAACAGTGGGAAGAACAAGGATACGGTGACTTGCCGGTTTGCATGGCCAAAACGCAGTACAGCTTTTCAACAGACCCAAGCCTGCGTGGTGCACCGACTGGTCACTCTGTGCCTGTACGTGAAGTTCGATTAAGTGCAGGAGCAGGCTTTGTCGTTGCTGTGTGCGGTGAGATCATGACGATGCCTGGTTTGCCTCGTGTGCCGTCAGCGGAGAACATTATGTTGAATGATAAGGGCGAAGTCGAAGGCTTGTTCTAAATTTGATCACAAAAACGCAAGGGACTGGCGGAATGCTTGTCCTTTGCGCGAAATCCCGCCAACAGTTGTTGCATACATCAAAGAGGAGAGACGGGTTATGAAACTTATTGCTGCATTTGCCGCCCTTTTGTGGACGACAACATTGGCGTTCGCAGAAGATAGTCGAGTTGGGTATTACTACCCCGAGGTGTCGTCGGAAGAGAGCTTTGAGCGCGTAATCCGCAATGGGGGGCCAAGCAGTAAAGCTGTACGTGTCGATTTTATCAATCGCATCACGCAGGCTCAGCTTAAGTCTCCGGAAAGTCCGCGTTTTGTCTTCTTTGCTAAGGGTGATAAAGCGACGACATTGATTATGACGGCATTGGATGATGATATCTTTTCTACTATCTATCGTGCCCGGGCAATCATGGCTCAATTGACAGTAAACGTGCGTCAAAATGGGTTCTTCAAACAGGAAGAACTACAATATGTGGCGACCTTTTATGACCTGCTGCAACTGATGCAGTTTGACGAACTAATGATCACAGATGGGGAGACTTGGACCCATCGTGTGAGCTTTAACAGATAACAGGGACTAGAATATGACTGCAAAAATCATCGACGGTAAAGAATTTGCTGCACGTGTTCGGGCGCAAGTGGCCCAACATGTGACAAGACTAAAGGCGGATCATGGGATTACTCCTGGGTTGGCTGTGGTCTTGGTCGGTGAGGACCCTGCCAGCCAGGTTTATGTGCGCTCAAAAGGCAAAATGACGCTCGAGGTTGGGATGAAAAGCGTTGAACATAAGTTGGATGTGAATACGTCCGAAGCGGACTTACTCGCGGTTATTGATCAGCTCAACAATGACCCAGAAATCCACGGGATCTTGGTGCAACTTCCTTTGCCTAAACATTTGGACGAAGATTTGGTGATCAATTCCATCGCGCCTACCAAAGACGTGGACGGGTTCCATATCTCAAATGTTGGGTTGCTTGGAACTGGACAAAAATCGATGGTGCCTTGTACACCGCTTGGTTGTTTGATGATGCTTCGTGATCATCATGGCAGCATTTCGGGAATGAACGCAGTTGTCGTCGGACGTTCCAACATCGTTGGTAAGCCTATGGCGCAATTGTTGTTGAACGACAGCTGCACAGTCACAATCGCGCATTCACGTACGAAAGATCTGCCGGCAGTTGTGCGAGGCGCGGACATTGTGGTTGCTGCCGTTGGTCGTCCGGAAATGATCCCGGGTGACTGGATCAAAGATGGAGCCACTGTCATCGATGTGGGGATCAACCGGATCGAGAAGCCTGAAGGTGGTAACCGACTGGTTGGTGATGTGGACTATGAGAGTTGTGCCAAAGTGGCTGGCGCGATTACACCTGTACCGGGTGGCGTGGGCCCTATGACGATTGCCTGTTTACTTGCCAATACGGTGACCGCTTGTAGCCGCGCTAATGGTCTTCCAGAACCGGAAGGTTTGACCGCTTAAATATTGTAGACCAATCGCTTAAAAAAGTGGACAAAATGCCTCCGTCATGCAGGTTTTGACGAAGGCATTTTTTGTGCTTAAAGAATTGGTTACTTTGGGTTGTGGCAATTTCCCGTGCAGGTTAAATCTTCGTTAATTTATAAATTAAGATAGATTCGATTTTTTGACCACAACGATCATAAAGAACACTGTGCGACGATGTTCGTCAGATGCGCAGCTTGTGAATCTCTTGACGAGAATTGCGATGGCGATGATGGTTGCCATTTTGCTCGCAATATCAGGACCTTTTGGTACCTTCCAGGCTGGCGGGTTTGGGGGCCGGTTTTTTTATTGGTTTGTTGTTCTTGTTAGCAGTGTTCTTTTGGCCTTAACGCTCAAGTGGCTCGTTAATCGGTCGCTTTTTGATAAATCAATTCTGCTTCGAGAAGCTGTCACTATCGTCCTTATGACTGTTTTTTTTACCCCTTTTCTCTGGATGTGGACATTTAAGAGCTTTGAAGGGTTCGCAACCGATCCGTTGCCTATAACATGGATGGGGCAAATTGTTTTGGTAATTTCTGCGGCTGTCGGCTTTATGGTGCATGCGATCCCCTTCATGCTGAAAAGCTCCACACACCCCTTAGATATACCAACCACGCCCCCGCGGATCTTAAAAAGACTATCCAGCGATTTTGATGGGAGAATTCTTCACCTTGCTGTTGAGGATCATAAGGTCCAGCTCATAACAAGCACTGGAACTTTTGAACTGCGGATGCGGTTTAGTGATGCTGTTGATGAAGTTTCGGAATTGGAAGGCTGTTGTACACATCGTTCGCATTGGGTCGTTCTTGATGAAATCGAGAGTGTAGAGCGGTTAAATGGGCGTCCAAGCCTACGAATGTCTAGTGGAAAGACGGTTCCGATTAGTCGTAAGCACCAACCGGAGCTGGAAAAACTGGGTGTTCTTTGATCAATGAGGCGCCGTCTGGCGTCGCGATACAAAGGGATCAAGAACGGGGTTTTAGGTCTCTGATCATCCCTTGGATCACACGCGCAGGGGTTAGATCCGCGCCATCAGGCGCAGCGTCGATAGCCGAGGCGACATCTTTGACCAAGATACCAATGGTATTGCTTTCATCATGCCCATCACGAGCAAACTCGATGTCGTCGAACCCTGATGCGAGCCAGTTCTGGCCGGAAGAGGTATGAATAAGATCAAGCAAGGCTGTTTCGTCTAGCCCAGCTTCATCGGCCCAATCCAACACCATCCGCGTCATGGCTGTGTGTGATGCAGCCAGCATGTTATTGAGCACCTTTGCTTGCATCCCAGAACCAAAAGCGCCCATTCGGTGAAAGTGTTTTCCCATAGAGGCAAATATCATCTGCGCTTCATCAAGGTGGCTTGGCTCGCCGCCAAGCATAAAGCTCAGCTCGGCTCGTTCCGCCGCTATTTGCGCCCCTGACATCGGAGCATCAATCAGGACGATGTGTTCAGGTACGCGCTGACGTAACGCACGAACATAACGAGGGGATAGGGTGGAACTGATAATGATCCGATCTAATTTGGGCGCAGCATTGATAAAGTTCTGAGCGCCGAACAGAACGTCTTCGGTTTGGTCTATATCACGAACGACTGTGATCAGTGTTCGCAGGTCTGCGCCAAAGCGCGCCTCGTCTGTGGTGATCCAATCGGAGTCTTTGGCAACAACATCAAACCCTTTTGCGCGCAGTCCCATGCTGCGCAGGGCTGCCAACATCGGCTTCCCCATGCGTCCGCACCCTGCGACGCCAATCATTTTACAATCATTTCGTCTTTTACAAACATGTTTGCCCACGCCCGATCGATGAGTTCAGGAGACATCTGGTAGGGGATACCTTCAAATTCGCAGATTGCGATCATCTGGTCGATCAGGAAGATAGGCTGATAGTTTGCGTATGTATTGTCGATTGTGGGGTATTTTACTTTGAGCAAGTGGATCAAAGCAGCCTCGTTCAGCGGAATCTTTTTCTTTTTAGCAACCAAGGAAAAAATCTTGAGAAAGTTGGCCTGATTTGGACCCTCAATTTTGATCTTAAAGAAGATACGACGTAGCGCCGCTTGGTCAAAGATCTCATTGGGGTGGAAGTTGGTGGAAAAAATGACCAACGTATCAAAAGGAACCTCGAATTTCTCACCCGATTGTAAAGCAAGGATATCCTTGCT